>NZ_BAABLV010000029.1:0-2405 GCF_039544535.1 Tessaracoccus lubricantis | reverse complement strand
GCTCGGTCTCGGGTTCGAGGAACGGATCCGGATCATCGTGGACGAGGCACACTCAGCCTTCACCCACTCCAAAGTCGACGGCCTCATCCGCCGCGCTGGGCTGCGCTATCCCACAGCGGACCTGCGCAGGATCGACCTCGTCGAGGAACGCGGTCTGGACAGGGGCATGATCTCGCAGCTGGCGACCTGTTCGTTCATCGAACGCTCCCACAACGTCGTGTTCCAAGGCTTCACCGGCTCCGGGAAATCCTACCTCGGCTGCGCCCTAGCGAAACAAGCCTGCCTCCACCGGATCCGGGCCCACTACATCCGAATGCCCGACCTCGCCGAAGCCTGGCATCTCGCCAAGGACAAGCCACAGGGGCAGATGAAGTTCCTCCGCAAGTACGCGGCCTTCACCCTGCTCGTGATCGATGAATGGCTCCTCGACCCACCCGACGAAAGCATGCGCAGCATGCTCCTGGAGCTCCTCGAGCGCCGCTACGACACCACCTCCACCGTCTTCTGCACCCAATACGCGAAGAAGGACTGGCACCAGCGCCTCGGCGGAGGAGTCCACGCCGACGCCATCATGGACCGCATCGTCCACAACACCATCTGGATCGACACCGGCACCCACAACATGAGAGAACACACCGCCACGAAGTGACCAGCCCGGCGCTGGTGGACGGCCCCCGGCCCCCACCAGCGCCACCGGTGGCCCCCAACGTCAATATCGCTGGCTCCCAGAGGCAATATCCAGTGGTCCCGTCAGGCTCGAATACTCACAGCCATCTCCTTCACGAGCGGGTAGATCATTTTGGGGGCGTGATGTGAGCCTGCGACAGGTACGCCGCCGCGCGCCGCAGCACCTCGTTTTCCATCTCCAGCTCACGGATCCTGCGCAGCGCCTGGGACATGTCCTTGCGCGCCTCGGGGTCCGTGGTCGGGGTCATCGCGTGGGACTTGAACCTCGCGTCACGGATCCACGCCTGCAGCGTGGTCTTCGCGATACCGAGGTCCTTGACGACCTGCTTCTGCGGGATGCCCGACTCGACCAAAGCAACGGCGTCGCGCTTGAACTCGTCGGAGTAAGTGATCTTCGGCATGATTGCCATCCTTTCAGCACAACCCCTCCCAGAGGTCATGCGGTCTTGGCGTCAACCAAACCTTCGGCAGTCCCCACGATCAACACGTCCTGGATGCCACGGTTGGCGAGTTGAGCACAGACCCCGGCCCAAAACTTCGCCCCCTCGGTGGCCTGAATCCAGATCCCCAGGACGTGCTTGATCCCGTCCATGTCGACGCCGACAGCGATGTGGGCGGCCTTGTTACGCACGTGCGCGCCGTCGCGGACCTTCACGATGAGCGCGTCGAGGTAGATCACCGGGTAGAACGCCTCCAGCGGGCGCTGCTGCCACGCGAGTACCTCGTCGAGGACCTCGTCGGTGATCTTGCTGATCGTCTCCCGGCTCACCTGCGCACCCACCGTCGACACCAGGTGGTGCTCGATGTCGCGCACCGTCATCCCGCCCGCATACAGCGACACGATCATGTCATCGAGCCCACCCAGCCGACGAGAGCCCTTCGGGACCAACGTCGGGGTGAACGTGCCGTCCCGGTCCCTGGGGATCGCGAGCTCAACGTCGCCGACGCTGGTAGCGACGGTCTTGGGATAGGAGCCGTTGCGCGAGTTCGGGAACACCACCGCGTCGGGGTCGCCCTTCTCGTAGCCCACGTGCTCGCTCAGTTCCGCCTGCAACCCGCGCTCCAGACCGGCCTTGATCAACTGCTGGATCAAGCCGTCCTTGCCGTCGAGTTGGACCTCGCCGGCGTCGATCATCGCGTAGATGCCGTCCAGCGCGCCGCTGGCCTCGAGGGCCTTCACACCCTCACGCTGGTCACGGCGTCGGTCCTTACGGGCATCTCTATCAACCATGGTCATCAGTGTCTCTACTTTCGTGTCAGGAGCCACCCCTTACACAAACCATCTGACACCCTCTGCCCCGACGGATGCCGCGGAGCCCCTGCTGCCGCATGAGACGCTCCACCGTGCACCTCGCGACGACAATGCCCGCGCGGCGCAGCAGCCGCCACACTTTCCTGGCGCCACTGACCCCGCGACCGAGCCTCCGGTCCCAGAACACCCGCTCGATCTGGACGACCAGTTCCGCGTCCGAGATGCTGCGGGCGGAGGCCGGCCGCTTCTTGAAGGCGTAGTAACCGGATGAGGCGATCGGCACGGCATGCTCGGTGAGCACCCGGCAGATCGGCTCGACCCCGAACCGGTCACGATGATCGTCGATGAATTGAACTACCACGGCAGTCGCGGGTCGAGCTCCCGCGCGAAGAACGGCTTGATATGTAGGTGATCTGGACCCCGATGAAGCAGGCCGTCGATGCGGCGGTGACGATGGTGGTGTCTT
>NZ_BAABLV010000028.1:0-589 GCF_039544535.1 Tessaracoccus lubricantis | reverse complement strand
GCTCGGTCTCGGGTTCGAGGAACGGATCCGGATCATCGTGGACGAGGCACACTCAGCCTTCACCCACTCCAAGGTCGACGGCCTCATCCGCCGCGCTGGGCTGCGCTATCCCACAGCGGACCTGCGCAGGATCGACCTCGTCGAGGAACGCGGTCTGGACAGGGGCATGATCTCGCAGCTGGCGACCTGTTCGTTCATCGAACGCTCCCACAACGTCGTGTTCCAAGGCTTCACCGGCTCCGGGAAATCCTACCTCGGCTGCGCCCTAGCGAAACAAGCCTGCCTCCACCGGATCCGGGCCCACTACATCCGCATGCCCGACCTCGCCGAAGCCTGGCATCTCGCCAAGGACAAGCCACAGGGGCAGATGAAGTTCCTCCGCAAGTACGCGGCCTTCACCCTGCTCGTGATCGATGAATGGCTCCTCGACCCACCCGACGAAAGCATGCGCAGCATGCTCCTGGAGCTCCTCGAGCGCCGCTACGACACCACCTCCACCGTCTTCTGCACCCAATACGGGCTCTTCGTACCTGAGCGTGGGGTCATAGTCGTAGACCGCCGCCGATGAGGAGCATTCTGAGGCGGTAGT
>NZ_BAABLV010000027.1:0-97301 GCF_039544535.1 Tessaracoccus lubricantis | reverse complement strand
GCGGGCATCTTGAGATGAGTCAACGAATCGGCCTACGCGGGCATCTAGCGTGAGTCAACTCGCCGATTTGTGGTGTTCGCGCGACGTGGTGTAGTGTTTCTTCTCGTGCTCGGGAAGCCGGGCATGCTAGGGGTATGGGGTAATTGGCAGCCCGCCGGATTCTGGTTCCGTCAGTCTAGGTTCGAGTCCTGGTACCCCTGCGGAAGGCGATTAGCCATCCAGCAGGCGAGAGTGTTAAGCTCTCCCACGCGCTAGGGGCCCCGTTGTGTAGCGGCCTAGCACGCCGCCCTCTCAAGGCGGTAGCGCGGGTTCGAATCCCGTCGGGGCTACAAGGCAAATCCCCCGGTCGAAAGACCGGGGGATTTCTTGTTTTCGCGCCGGAGCGGATCATTCCGGGGCGCCGGAGCGGCGCAGCACCTCACTCAGGCGTTCGGCTGCGGCCAGCACGGCGGGCGCGTGCAGCCGGCCGGGGGAGCGGGTGAGGCGCTCGATGGGGCCCGACACGGACACGGCGGCGATGAGCTTGCCGGACGGGGCCAGCACCGGTGCCGACACGGAGGCCACGCCGGCCTCGCGCTCGGCCACCGACTGCGCCCAACCGCGGCGGCGCACGGTCTGGAGCGTGGCCGTGGTGAACGACGCGGCCTCGAGCAGCTTCTCGAGCTTCTCCTGCTCCTCCCAGGCCAGGAGCACCTGCGCCGCAGAACCAGCCGACATCGAGAGCTGCGCGCCCACCGGGACGGTGTCGCGGAGGCCCGACGGCCGCTCGACGGCGGCCACGCAGACGCGGTAGTCGCCCTGGCGGCGGAAGAGCTGGACCGATTCACCCGTGATGTCGCGCAGCCGCTGGAGGATGGGGCCGGCGGTGGCCAGCAGGGGGTCCTCGCCCGCCGACTCGGCCAGCTCGATCAGCCGGGGGCCCAGCACGAAGCGGCCCTGCAGGTCTCGGCCCACGAAGCGGTGGTGCTCCAGCGCGACGGCGAGGCGGTGTGCGGTGGGGCGGGCCAGCCCGGTGGCCGTGACAAGGCCTGCGAGGGTGAGGGGATTGCGCTCGAGGGCGGCCAGAACCAGGCTCGCCTTGTCGAGTACTCCAACGCCAGAAGTATCGTCCATATGGTGAGATTATCAATCCACATGCTGGACAAGCAAACGGGCGAGTTGGCTCGGAGGGTTCATACTTGCCGAGTTCACACGAACGATTTCATCTTTCGAAGCGAGGAGCCATGGGTAAGACCCTGAGCGAAAAGGTATGGGACGCGCACGTCGTCCGCGCCGCCGACGGAGAGCCGGACCTGCTCTACATTGACCTGCATCTCGTCCATGAGGTGACCAGCCCCCAGGCCTTCGAGGGCCTGCGCCTGGCCGGCCGTCCCGTCCGTCGCCCCGACCTCACGCTCGCGACGGAGGACCACAACACCCCGACGCTCAACATTCTGGCGCCGATCGCTGACCCGGTCTCGCGCAAGCAGGTCGACACCCTCCGCCAGAACGCCGAGGCGTTCGGCATCCGCATCCACTCCCTGGGTGACAAGGACCAGGGCGTCGTCCACATCATCGGTCCCCAGTTGGGCGTGACGCAGCCGGGCATGACGATCGTCTGCGGCGACTCCCACACCTCGACGCACGGCGCCTTCGGCGCGCTGGCCTTCGGCATCGGCACCTCCGAGGTGGAGCACGTCCTGGCCACCCAGACGCTGAACCAGGCCAAGCCCAAGACCATGGCCGTCAACATCAACGGCGAACTGCCCGACGGTGTGACGGCCAAGGACGTCGTGCTGGCGCTGATCGCCAAGGTCGGCACCGGCGGCGGCCAGGGCCACATCGTCGAGTACCGCGGCACCACCATCGAGAACCTGTCGATGGAGGGTCGCATGACGATCTGCAACATGTCCATCGAGTGGGGCGCCAAGGCCGGCATGATCGCGCCGGATGAGACCACCTTCGCCTACCTCAAGGGGCGCCCGCACGCGCCGGAGGGCGAGGACTGGGACGCCGCCGTCGAGTACTGGAAGACCCTGAAGAGCGACGACGACGCCACGTTCGACGTCGAGGTCGACATCGATGCCACCCAGCTGACCCCCTTCGTCACCTGGGGCACCAACCCGGGCCACGGCGTGCCGCTGGGCGCCTCGGTGCCCGCGCCCGAGGATTTCGCCGACGAGGTGGAACAGGCCACTGCCCGCCGCGCGCTGGAGTACATGGACCTCGTCCCGGGTACGCCCATGCGTGACATCAAGGTCGACACCGTCTTCCTCGGCTCCTGCACCAACGGCCGCATCGAGGACCTGCGCCTCGCAGCCTCCGTGCTGCAGGGCAGGAAGATCGCCGACGGCGTGCGCATGCTGGTCGTGCCCGGCTCGGCCCGCGTCCGCATCGAGGCCGAGACCGAGGGCCTGGACAAGGTCTTCCTGGACTTCGGCGCCGAGTGGCGCGCAGCAGGCTGCTCGATGTGCCTGGGCATGAACCCGGACCAGCTGGCTCCGGGTGAGCGCTCGGCGTCCACGTCGAACCGCAACTTCGAGGGCCGCCAGGGCAAGGGGGGCCGCACCCACCTGGTGTCGCCCGCCGTCGCTGCCGCGACCGCCATCACCGGCCACCTGGCCGCCCCCGCAGACCTGATTGGAGCCTGACCCATGGAACCGTTCAAGAGCCACACCGGCATCGCCGTTGCGCTCCAGCGCTCGAACGTCGACACCGACCAGATCATCCCTGCGGTCTACCTCAAGCGCATCACGCGCACCGGATTCGAGGACGGCCTGTTCGCCGCCTGGCGCAACGACCCGGAGTTCGTCCTGAACAAGGAGCCGTTCACCCACGGCACCATCCTCATCCCGGGGCCCGACTTCGGCACCGGCTCGTCGCGCGAGCACGCCGTCTGGGCGCTGCAGAACTACGGCTTCAAGGTCGTCATCGGCACCCGCTTCGGTGACATCTTCCGCTCGAACTCCGGCAAGGCCGGCCTGCTGATCGCGCTGGTGTCGGAGGAGGACCGCGACCGCCTGTGGGACGCCATCGAGGCCGACCCGAACGTCGAGACCTCGGTCGACCTGGAGACCCAGACCATCACCAGGGGTGACCTGGTGGTGCAGTTCCAGATCGACGAGTACACCAAGCACCGTCTGCTCAACGGCCTCGACGACATCTCGCTGACGCTGCAGCACGACGAGACGATCTCGCAGTACGAGGCGACCCGCCCGGCGTTCAAGCCGAAGACGCTGCCGGCGCGCACCGCCGGCTGAGCCGGGGCTTCCGCGCCCACGCCCGCAAGGGGCCTGCCGTGAGGCAGGCCCCTTGCGTCGTTCGGGAACCCTGGAGGCTCCTCCCATGAAGAGCCTCATCACGCTACCCACTGCGGCGCGCAACGTCGCCCTGCTCGTCGCACGCGTCATCGTCGGCGCGGTCCTCATCGCCCACGGCATCCAGAAGTTCAGCGAGTGGACCTTGGCCGGTATCGGCGCCGCCTTCGCCGAGATGGGCGTGCCCGCGCCGCAGCTGTCGGCGACCATTGCGGCCTTCGTCGAACTCGTCGGCGGCATCCTGCTGCTGGCCGGCGCGTTCTCGGCCATCGCCGGTTTCGTGGTGGCGCTCGAGATGCTCGGCGCCGCCGTCATCGTCCACCTGTCCGGTGGCGTCTTCGTCGCCTCCAACGGTTGGGAGCTCGTCGGCGTCATCGCCGCGGCTGCCCTGGCCGTTGGCGTTGCCGGTGCAGGGCGCTACTCCGTCGACGCGCTGATCCTCGACCGCACCTCTGGGGTCGCCGTCGGCGACCGCGAGTTGGCGACCGTCGGTCGCTGACCCCTCAGCGTCGCGCGCCCCGGCCCCACGTGGGCCGGGGTTTCGTCGTTCTCGGGGGCGGATGGTGGGCTGCGGCACCGGAAGGCCAGTCCGGGAATAGCGGAGTCCCGCGCGGCGTTGAAGCTCACATGGACACCATGCCGACCCGGATGCGCAGCGCTGCTGCGCCAGTGGTGGGCCCAGTGCGGGCCTTCGTGCTTCTCGCGCTATTGTCTGTCGTGATGGACAAGGAACTTCTCGATGCGTCACAGGACGCCGAACTCGACGACGCGGCCGCCGCGGCGTTCGAGGAGGAAGCGCTGAGCCATCTCGACCGTCTGTACGGTGCGGCCCTGCGCATGACGCGCAACCCGGCCGATGCCGAGGACGTCGTGCAGGACACCTACGCCCGGGCCTTCGCCTCGCGCCACACGTTCACCCCCGGCACCAACCTGAAGGCCTGGCTGTACCGGATCCTCACCAACACCTACATCAACGCCTACCGCAAGGCGCAGCGCTCGCCGCAGACCAGCGGCGACGAGGACGTGACGGACTGGCAGCTCGCCCGGGCGGCCTCGCACGACTCGACCGGGCTGCGCAGCGCCGAGATGGAGGCCCTCGACCAGACGCCTGACGCCGCCGTCGCCGACGCGATCGCGGCGCTGCCGGAGAACTTCCGCATGGCAGTGCTCCTGGCAGACGTCGAGGGCTTCTCCTACAAGGAGATCGCCCAGATCATGGACACCCCGCTGGGCACCGTGATGAGCAGATTGAACCGCGGCCGCGCCCAACTGCGCGAGCTGCTCGCCGATTACGCCCGTGAGCGGGGTATCGGTCGGAAGGCGGGAGGCCGGTGATGAGTGAAAGCGACATGTTCTCCCACGCGCATGACGAGATGGACGAGTGCGTCCAGGCGCTCGCGCGGGTGCACGCGTTCCTGCACAACGAACTGGTCGAGGCCGACGCGGACATGATCCGCCACCACCTGCATGCCTGTGAGCGATGTATGGAGAACTTCGAGATCGAATCCACCATCACCGAGATGATCCAGCGCAGCCAGCCGCAACAGTCGGCACCGTCGACGTTGACGGCCCGCATCCAGACCATGCGCATCTCCCGGACGGGCTGAGGAAAGCCCAGGAAAACGACAAGCCCCCGCACCAGGCGGGGGCTTTTGGTTTCGGTCAGGCGTTGGGACGCTTACCGTGGTTGGCGCCGTTCTTACGACGAGCCTTGCGCTTGCGGCCACGCTTACCCATAGTTGGGCCTCCTTGTATCACGTTCAGGGGACGCCCCATTGTGCCAGAAGGACCGGGCTGCATGGAAAAGGGTGTCCGTGGCAGAGTGGACCCGTGAGCCGTGATGTTGACCTGATGAGCGACGACGAGTGGCTGGATGCGTTCGTGTCCGGCTGGCAGATGCTGGCAGACCTGAGTTTCTCCGACCTCGTCCTCTGGAAGCCCCTCACCGAGGAGGGCGACATCTTTGCCTGCACGGCCCAGGTGAGGCCCGTGACGGGCCCCACAGCCCTCGAGGAGGACATCGTGGGCGAACTCATCGAGTACGAACCCGACCATCAGGTCACCGTCGCCTTCATGACGCACGAGATCGCCGAGACCAGCGACAACGCCATCTCGGCCGGCATCCCCGTCGACGTCTGGGCCATCCCCGTCCTGCGGCACGACCGCCCGGTGGCGGTCATCGAACGCCACACCAACCAGATGGGCATGCGCGCCACCGGCGCCCTGGAGGAGAACTACCTCGAGGCCGCCGAGATCCTCACGCAGATGCTCATGCGCGGCGAGTTCCCGCTGGTGCCGCCGTCGGACAAGGCGCTGATGCCGCGCGTGGCCGACGGCGTCCTGCGGGTGCAGCCGGACGGAGTGATTTCCTACGCGAGCCCCAACGCCATCACCGGCTACCGTCGACTGGGCGCGATCGGCGACATCGAGGGGGAGCGGTTCCGGGAACTCACCCGCCAGCTCCGCGAGGGCGTCGAGGCGGTGGGACAGACCGTCAGTGCCGACATCGACGGCAGGCTCACCCTGGAGTTCGACGTCGAGGCGCGGGGCGCGTCGATGCGGTTCGTCGTGCTGCCGCTGTGGCTGGAGTTCACCACCGCCGGCATGCTCGTCCTCTGCCGCGACACCACGGACCTCCGCCGCCGAGACCGGATGCTCGTCACGAAGGACGCCACCATCCGCGAGATCCACCACCGCGTCAAGAACAACCTCCAGACCGTGGCGGCACTGCTGCGCATGCAGTCGCGCCGGCTGAAGTCGGAGGAGGGTAAGGAGGCCCTGCGCGACGCCATGCGCCGCGTCTCCTCGATCGCCATGGTCCATGAGACGCTGAGCTACTCACTGGTGGAGGAGGTGGCGTTCGACGAGGTGTGCGACAAGATCCTCGACATGGTGGGCGACCTTGCGGCCTCCGCAGGCACCGTGCGAGCGGTGCGGCGCGGCACGTTCGGCGTCATTCCGGCCGAGATGGCCACCTCGTTGTCGATGGTGATCACCGAGCTGTGCCAGAACGCCGTCGAACATGGCCTGGACAGCGCCTCGGGGGTGGTGGAGGTCGTGCCGCAGCGCGACCGGGCCATGCTACGGATCGACATCGCCGACGGCGGGCACGGGCTGCCGGAAGGGTTCCGCATGGGAGCCCAGAAGTCATTGGGGCTGTCGATCATCTCGACGCTCATCCACGACCTCGACGGTACCTTCACGCTGAAGAACCGGGAGGACGGCCCCGGCACGGTGGCGCACATCATGCTGCCCGTGCCCTAGGGGCGGCGTGCCACGCCGCTCCGACGCTCAGTTGTTGCGCAGGCGGGAGCGGGCCGCTCGGCGCTTGATCGCGCGGCGCTCGTCCTCGCTCAGACCACCCCAGACACCGTGGTCCTGACCGGCCTCGAGCGCCCACGAGAGGCACTGGTCCTTGACGACACAACGGGCGCAGATCTTCTTGGCTTCTTCGATTTGTGCCAACGCCGGCCCGGTGTTGCCGACGGGAAAGAACAACTCCGGATCCTCAGTGAGGCAGGCGGCCCTGTGGCGCCAATCCATAGTTGTACTCCTTCTGTCGGGTGGGGTTCTGTGCTCCGGAGAATCTCCGCAAGCTCATGCAGGTTACCCTTGCCTGCAACGATAAGCAATAGTTGCCGCCGTGTGTTGTATACCGCGCCAACGCGTGGGCAAGTTGCCCAAATCCTGGCAACTCAGGCACGCTGAGGTCGTGAGTGCTGTACTGCGTCGACCCCTGCTGGCCGTCCCCGTGATCCTGACCGCGCTGACGGGTCTGGGGATCCTGGGCGTCGCCGTCGGCGCGCTCGTGGCCAACCCCGAACGGTTCGGCGTGGGCGTGGCGCTGATGCTCACGATCTACGGCGCGGCGCTCATCGCCATTGCGTGGTTGGTCGCCCGGGGTCAGCGCTGGGCGCTGGGCCTGATCGTCGCCTCGTCCCTGTTGCATGCGATGGTCGTCTACAGCCTGATGGGTACCGATGACCGTGCGCAGTTCATCGGTACCCTCGTCGTGGCCCCGTTCGTCCTCGCCACCGTCGTGACCTCCGTGGTGGCGGTCGGGCGGGGCGAGATGGAGAAGGCCTAGACCAGCCGGCCCGCGCCCTGGGCGGGCGTCGCGGTGAACCACTCCGGCCTGCCGAAGCCGGCGCCCGCGAAGGCGTCGGCGATGGCCAGCCCGATCCTGTCGGCGTCGCCCTGGTGCGTCAGCGCGATGATGCAGCCGCCGAAGCCGCCGCCCGTCATCCGTGCGCCGAGCGCCCCCGCCTTCTTGGCAGTCTCGACGGCGAGGTCCACCGTGTCGACGGTGATCTCGTAGTCGTCGCGCATCGAGGCGTGGGACTCGTCCAACAGTGGCGCCAGCGCGGCCAGGTCGCCGCTGCGTGCCACCTCGAGGGCCTTGAGCACCCGCTCGTTCTCAGTGACGACGTGCCGCACGCGCTTGACCATCGTGGGGTCGTCGAGCTTCTCGATGGCCTCGTCGAGGTCGGTGACGTCACGCAGCGCAGGAATGCCGAGGATGGCCGCGGCCTGCTCGCAGCTGGCCCTGCGGGTGCCGTACTCGCCGTCGACGTGGCTGTGGGGCGTCTTGGTGTCGAGCACGAGCATCTCGTAGCCCTGCTCCGCCATGGGGAGCGGGACCTGCTCGGTCTCGAGGGTGCGGCAGTCGAGGAACAGGCCGTGGTCCGCCTCGCACAGCGTGCTGGCGGCCTGGTCCAGCAGGCCCGTGGGCGCACCGACGTAGGCGTTCTCCGCCACGCGGGCGAGCTTCGCACGGTCCACCGGGTCGATGTCGAGCCCGTACAGGTCGCACAGGACCGCGACGGTGGCGCACTCGATGGCGGCGGAGCTGGAGAGCCCCGCGCCCAGGGGCACGTCCGACGTCATCACCAGGTTGGCGCCGCGCACGTCGTGGCCCGCCTCGCGCAGGGCCCACACGACGCCGGCCAGGTAGGCCGACCAGCCCTCACTGCCCGGTGCAAGTTCCTCGACGGTGAGGCGCACCTCGTCGTCGAGTTCGAGCGACACGATCACCAACTGGTCGTCGTCGCGGCGGCCGCCCGCGATGATGGCCTTCTTGTCCAGCGCGAACGGCAGCACGAAGCCGTCGTTGTAGTCGGTGTGCTCACCGATCAGGTTCACGCGGCCCGGGGCGTACCACAACCCTTCCGGCTCGCCCCCCACGGCCTCACGGTAACGCTGCGTGAGCGCGTCGAGGTCGGGCATCAGTCCTCCTCCTCGTCGTCGTCGAGACGAGCGAGCCACGAGGCGAGGCGCTCCACAGGGGTTTCGAATTCGGGGTTGAGGTCGACGAAGGTGCGCAGTTGATCGGCGAGCCACTCGAAGGTGATCTCCTCGTGGCCACGCCGGTCAACCAGCTCCTCCAGCCCGCGGTCGGTGAAATACATGACCGAAAGCTTAGGGCCTCAGCCCAGTGCCGCGCCCAGCAGGTCCTCCTCCTGCTGCTTGTGGACGGCCATCGACCCGACCGAGGGCGCCGACGACCACGGCCGCGTCACGGGCGTCATCGTGAGGTCGAACTCGGGGAAGACCTCCTTGATCGCGCCGGGCAGGTGCACCGACATGAACGGCCAGGCGCCTTGGTTCTCCGGCTCGTCCTGCACGAACCGCACGTCGGTGACGTGTGCGTACTGGCGCAGGATGGTGGCCAGCTCCTCAGCGGGCAACGGGTACAGGCGTTCGAGTGCGATGATCGCCACCTTGCCGTCGTGGCCCATCTTCTCCCTGCGGGCCACGAGGTCCCAGCGCACCTTGCCGGAGCACAGGAGGATCCGCTCGACCTTCGACGGGTCCGCGATGGTGGGGTCGTCGAGGGCGGGGTGCCAGCGTCCGGAGGTGAACTCCTCGGGGGTCGACGTGGCGAGCTTGTTGCGCAGCATCGACTTCGGGGTGGCGATCACCACTGGGCGATGCCAGTTCACGTAGGCGTGCTGGCGCAGCAGGTGGAAGTGGTTGGCAGGGGTCGACGGCTGGCACACCGCCAGCGCGCCCTCGGCGCACAGCTGCAGCCACCGCTCGATGCGGGCCGACGAGTGGTCTGGCCCCTGGCCCTCGTAGCCGTGGGGGAGGAGCAGGCACACGCCGGACTTCTGGCCCCACTTGGCGTTGCCGGAGGCCACGAACTCGTCCGAGATGGTCTGGGCACCGTTGACGAAGTCGCCGAACTGCGCCTCCCACAGCACGAGCGCGTCGGGCCGGGCCACCGAGTAGCCGTACTCGAAGCCGAGGGCCGCATATTCGCTGAGCAGCGAGTCCCAGACCTCGAAGGTGGCCTGGTCCTCGGTGAGGTGCTTCAGCGGCACCCAGGCCTCGTTGGTGATCCGGTCCACGATGGCGGCGAAGCGCTGCGAGAACGTGCCGCGGCGGGAGTCCTGGCCGGCGAGGCGGACGGGGCGGCCCTCCATGAGCAGCGACCCGAACGCGATGATCTCGGCCGTGGCCCAGTCGATCGGGCCGTGCATGATCGCCTCGGCGCGCCGCTCCAGCTGCGGCAGCACCTTCGGGTGCACGGAGAACCCGTCGGGGAACTGCGTGTGCACGTTGGCGATGGTCTGCAGCATCTCCGTGGTGATCTCGGTGAGGCGCTCCTCGGGCTTGGTGGGGTAGTACGGCACCTTGCGGTACTCGTCGGGGGCGCCCTTGGACTCGCGGACCTCACGGAACACGTTCTCCAGGCGGGCCCGGAAGCGGTTCATGACGTCCTCGGCGTCCGTCATGGAGATGTCGCCACGGCCGATCAGCGACTCGGTGTACAGCCGGCGCGTGGAGCGCTTCTGCTCGATGAGGTCGTACATGTTCGGCTGCGTGAAGCTCGGGTCGTCGCCCTCGTTGTGGCCACGGCGGCGGTAGCAGACCAGGTCGATGACGACGTCCTTGTGGAACGTCTGGCGGTACTCGAACGCGATGCGCGCGGCGCGGATGCAGGAGTCGGGGTCATCCCCGTTGACGTGCAGCACCGGGGCGGAGATGGACTTGGCCACGTCCGTCGAGTACGTCGAGGACCGCGACTCCGTCGGGGCGGTGGTGAAGCCCACCTGGTTGTTGACCACGACGTGGATGGTGCCACCGGTCTTGTAACCGCGCAGCTGCGACATCTGCATGGTCTCGAACACCACGCCCTGGCCGGAGAACGACGCATCGCCGTGCAGCGTCAACGGCAGCACCGGGTAGTCGCTCTGCCCCAACATGTCCTGCTTGGCGCGGGCGATGCCCTGGAGCACGGGGTTGACGGCCTCGAGGTGCGAGGGGTTCGCGGCGACCGAGGTCTTGACGGTGGCGCCGTTCGAGGCGACGAAGGTGCCCTCGGCGCCCAGGTGGTACTTGACGTCACCGGTGCCGGAGCGGTCCACCTGGCCGTCGAACTCGCGGAAGATCTGGCCGTAGCTCTTGCCGACGATGTTGGCCAGCACGTTGAGGCGGCCGCGGTGCGGCATGCCGATGCAGACCTCGTCGACGGCGTCGTTGGCCGCCTGCTGCGCGATCTCGTCGAGCAGGATGATCAGCGACTCGCCGCCCTCCAGCGAGAAGCGCTTCTGGCCGACGAACTTCGTCTGCAGGAAGGTCTCGAAGATCTCCGCCTCGTTGAGCTTGTCCAGCGCGTGCATGTGCTCGTCGTGCGTGAGCGCCTGGTGCGGCTTCTCGATGCGCTGCTGGAACCAGCGCCGCTGGCGCGGGTCCGAGATGTGCATGTACTCGACGCCCACCGTGCGGCAGTACGAGTCCTGCAGTGTGGAAATGATGTCGCGCAGCGGCAGGTAGGTGCGTTCGCTGCCGCCGAAGGTGCCGACGGCGAACTCGCGGTCGAGGTCCCAGATCGACAGCCCGTGCGTCTCGAGGCGCAGGTCCTCGTGGGAACGCTGGCGGTACTCGAGGGGGTCGGTGTCGGCCACCAGATGCCCGAACGCGCGGTAGGCGTTGATGAGTTCGAGCACGCGGGCAGTCTTGGAGACCTGGTTGTCACGGTGGGCGGAGATGTCGCCGGCCCAGCGCAGCGGCTCGTAGGGGATCCGCAGCGCTTCGAAGATCTGGTCGTAGAAGCCGTCCTCGCCCAGCAGCAGCCCGTGCATCCTCTTCAGGAACTCACCGGAGGTGGCGCCCTGGATGACGCGGTGGTCGTAGGTGGAGGTCAGCGTGGTGATCTTGGACACCGCGAGTTCGGTCATCTTCGAATCGCTCATGCCCTGGAACTCGGCGGGGTAGTCGATGTTGCCGACGCCCAGGATCATGCCCTGGCCCGTCATGAGGCGCGGCACCGAGTGGTTGGTGCCGATGCCGCCCGGGTTGGTCAGCGACGCCGTCGTGCCCGCGAAGTCGGAGACTTGCAGGTCTCCGGCGCGGGTCTTCTGCACCACCTGCTCATAGGCCGACCAGAACTGGAAGAAGTTGAAGTTCTCGCACCCCTTGATGTTGGGCACCAGGAGTTGGCGGGTGTCGCCCTTCTGCACGTCGATGGCGATACCGAGGTTGATCGACGGGTTCTCGATCAGGTTGGGCTTGCCGTCGACGACGTCGTAGGCGTTGTTCATGTCCGGCATGGCCTTGAGCGCCTGCACCATCGCGAAGCCGATGATGTGGGTGAACGAGACCTTGCCGCCCTTGGACTGCCGCAGGAAGTTGTTGATGAGGGTGCGCTGGTCGATGACCAGCTTCATCGGCACCGAGCGCACCGACGTGGCCGTGGGCACCGTCAGCGACGTGTCCATGTTCTTGGCGGTGCGCATGGGTGCGCCGCGGAGCACCGTGTACTTGGGCTGGGCCGCCGTCGGCTCGGGGCGCACGCTGGGGCTGGGGGTGTTGGCGCTGAGGCCGGCACCGGAGCCCGGGTTGTGCGGAGCGTTGCGGCCGGTGGTGACCTTCTCGACGGTGGGCCGGGCTTCGGTCTTCGTGGTGGCGGCCGGACGCGCAGGAGGCGTGTCGGTCACGCCGGAGGCCGCCTCGCGCTGCTTCGCCTCGGGCGACTTGGGCCGCTCGGCCTTGGCGTCCGGCTTGGCCGCAGCAGGGCTGGCGGAGGCGGGCTTCGGCGCAGGCTTGGTCTCGGCCTGCGGCGCGGCCTGGGGCTTCTCGGGTGTCGGCTGCGTCGGGGGAGCGGCGGATTCCACGGCGGCGGGCTGCGGCGGCGCTCCCTCGGCTGCGAAGAACTCACGCCAGGTGGCGTCCACTGACTGCGGGTCTGCGTCGTACGCCTCCCGCATCTCGTCGATGAGCCAGGAGTTGGCACCGAAAAGGTCGTTTGAGTCAGGTGCTGACATGTTCCGTGGCAGAAGCCACTTTCCCCTCTGTTCGGACGGAGGCCGCAGACGTCTGCGGCTGCTTCACGAAGCTTACCCAATGTTGGGCAGTGGTCCCGCCCACATTCTCAGGACGATCGCCTGCGCGTCGCCTTCAGCGTCACGGCCAGTGCGTACCCGGTCAGTGCCACCAGCATGAGGTTGCGCAGCACGAGCACCGAGGTCTCGGGGCCGGACCCCTGCGGGATCGCCATGATGCCGTAGGCCCCCCATGGGTAGGTGAACTGGGTCAGGCCGCCGATGATGACCAGGGCCACCGCGAACACCGTGACGTGTCGCCCCAACCAGGCGCTCCGCCGGGTGGCGAGCAGCGCTGCCACCGGGCCGCCCAGCCACACGATGTACTGGGGCGACAATGTCTTGTTGGCGACGACGGTGGCCAGCACGACGGTCAGCACGGCGAGCAGCATGCCCTCGTAGAGGCGGTGGTCGTCCCGGTCGTAGGCGCGGATCAGCCGGTAGCTCAACCACGCCGTCAGCAGGACCGAGGCGACGGTGAGCACCGACGACAGCGTCAGCATCGCCTGGATGCCGGGGCCCGTCACGACCTCCAGGGCGTTGAACTTCGACAACTCGATGAGCCAGCTCTCGTTGTGGGTGAACGTGCGCAGGAACATCAGTGGGGTGGCCGGTACCGACTCGATCTGCAGGCCGCGGTCGCCCTGCCAGGTCAGCGGCGACGCCGAGCGCGCCCAGCCACTGGTGATGAGCGACGCCGCGGCCAGGCCGAAGCCCACGACGACGAAGCCGATCAGGCGCGAACGGCCGCCCCCCTTGCGCAGGGGGTTGGGCGCCAGCAGCGGCCCGATCAGCAGCGCGGGCCACAGCTTCACCGCCGCGCCGAGGCCGATGGCGCCGCCCGCGACCTTGGGGAACCGCTGGGCGTAGAGGCAGGCGATGGCCACCAGCGCGGCCGGGATGAGGTCGAAGCGGTACCAGAGGACGGCACCCTGGGCACCGGTGAAGAGGATCCAGAAGAGCGCACCGGCGGCATGGCCGCGGCGGTACAGCAGGATCGCGACCAGGGCGTCGAGGGCGAGGAAGCACCCGACGTAGACCGGGGCCCACGTCTCCCAACCACCGCCGAGCATGTACACCAGCTGCAGCAGCCACACCGCCGGGACGGGGTATTCGAGCATGATGCCCTGCTCGCCCAGCTCCAGCTTGTTGAGGTAGAACGCGTAGTACGTGATGTCGTTGGCGATGAAGGCGACCTGTTCGAGCTTCAACGACAAGAAGATCAGCCAGCGGGTGGCGGCGAACGTCAGGACGAGGAGGACCGGCACCAGGAGGTCCCGGAGGGGGAGGCTTCGTGCTGCACGTACGTCTGCGGTCACTCTGCTCCCCTTTGAACGGCTGGCGCCCCCGCGAGGATTCGAACCTCGGCTCCCGCCTCCGGAGGGCGGTGCTCTATCCCCTGAGCTACGGGGGCCCGTCACCCGCAGGCGACCGTGAAAGGGTAGCACCTCGTGGCGGCCCCCAAAACCACGTCCGACTGACGTTAAGGTGGCCGCGTGCGTAGGTTGTCGGTGCTCCTGGTCACGCTCGTGTTGCTCGTCGGGTGCGTTTCGCGCCCGGAACCGGCGCCGGCGGTGCAGCGAGCCACCCCGCCGCCGTGGGACGCCCCGCGCGACGCGATCTCCCACATCCGCGCGGCCGGACTGCGCGAACTCGGGCTCGGCGACGACGCGGACCCGTGGATCCTTCAGCTGGAGGTCACCGTCGACGGCAGCCCCGTCGAGGTGCCGGCCTTCATCGGCATCGACCGCCCCCGCGCGGTCCAGGCGCCCGTCCACACGCACGACGTCGGCGGCGAGGTCTGGCTCGAGGGCGAGGGCAATCGCGAGTCGACGTTGGGCGACTTCTTCGCCCTCTGGGGCGTCCGCTTCGTCGACGGCTGCCTGGGCGCCGCGTGCGGGTCGCTCACCGTGACCGTCGACGGCGTGCCCACCGCTGGCGATCCCGCCGAGGTGTCGCTGCGCGGGGCCAAGGAGATCATGGTCGCCGCCACCAACTGATCGAAATGGCGATTGCCGACCGCGCTCTGGCAGGCTTGGCACCATGACGCACATGCACATCGCCGGCTCGATCCACGCGGACGCCGTGCAGGGCGGGCCGCAGTGGCTCACCGTGCCCGACGACCTCAACGAGCTCGACCTGAAGCTCTGGCCGCGCGGTACCCACCGTGACGACCTGGGCCGCATCGTCGTGGCCGGGGTGGCGCTGACCGACACGGCCGAGGAGCACGGCACGCCCGTCTACCTGATCGACGAGGACGACTTCCGCTCGCGGGCGCGCGACTTCATCACCGCGTTCCCCGGCTGGGCGATCTACTACGCGGGCAAGGCGCTGCTGACGCGCCGCGTGGCCCGCTGGGCGGCCGAGGAGGGGCTCAACCTCGACGTCACGACGATGGGGGAGATGCGCATCGCGCTGGCCGGCGGCATGCCGGCGGAGCGGCTCGGCCTGCACGGCAACAACAAGTCCGACGCGGAGATCGCGTTCGCGCTCGAGCAGGGCGTGGGGCGCATCATCGTCGACTCCTTCGACGAGATCAACCGCCTCGAGCGGGCCTGCGCGGACGGCGGCCACACGGCCAACGTGCTGGTGCGCGTCACCACCGGCGTCGAGGCCCACACGCACGAGTACATCGCCACCGCGCACGAGGACCAGAAGTTCGGCCTCAGCATCATGGGCGGCCAGGCCCTGACGGCGCTGGTGCGCTGCCACTCGTCGCAGTACCTCCAACTCCGCGGCATCCACAGCCACATCGGTTCGCAGATCTTCGAGACGCACGGCTTCGAGGTGGCCATCCGCCGCACGATGAAGCTCGCGTCGCAGTTCCGCACCGCCACGGGCGTCGAACTGCCCGAACTCGACCTGGGCGGCGGCTTCGGCATCGCCTACACGGCCGCCGACACGCCGTCGACCACGGCGGAGCTCGCGGCGTCGTTCGAGGAGATGATCGACCACGAGTGCCGCGCGTTCGGCATCGGCCGCCCGCACCTGAGCATCGAGCCGGGCCGCGCCATCTGCGGCCCGTCGGGGGTGGCGGTCTACGAGGTCGGCACCGTCAAGGTCGTCGAGCTGGAGGGCGGTCGCTCCCGCACCTACATCAGCGTCGACGGTGGCATGAGCGACAACATCCGTCCGGCCCTGTACGCGGCCGAGTACTCCGGGGCCCTCGCCAACCGCACGTCGGGCGCCGATCCGGTCCTGTGCCGCGTCGTCGGCAAGCACTGCGAGGGTGGCGACATCCTCATCCGCGACGTCTTCCTCCCGTCCGACGTGCGCATCGGCGACCTCATCGCCGTGCCGGGTTCGGGCGCCTACGCCCGCAGCATGGCCAATAACTACAATCAGATCCCGAAGCCCCCGGTCGTCAGCGCCAAGGACGGCGTCACCGACGTGATGCTGCGCCGCGAGACGCTCGACGACCTCATGAGATTGGACGTGGGTAAGTGAGCAAGCCGCTGAAGGTTGTGCTGTTGGGGGCCGGCGTCGTCGGTAGCCAGGTGGCACGCATCATCCTCGACGAGGGCGACACCCTGGAGGCGCGCATCGGCCGCCGCCTGGAGCTCGTGGGCATCGGCGTTCGCCGGATGGACGTCGAGCGCCCGGGCATCGACCCCGCCCTGCTGACCACCGACCTCGAGTCGCTGGTCGCGCGCGACGACCTCGACATCGTCATCGAACTCATCGGTGGCATCGACCCCGCCCGCAGCCTGGTGCGCACCGCGATCAGCAACGGCGCCTCCGTCATCTCCGCCAACAAGGCGCTCCTGGCCGAAGACCTCGGCGAGTTGTCGCGCCTGGCCGAGGAGAAGGGCGTCGACCTCCACTACGAGGCCGCCGTCGCCGGCGCGATCCCCATCATCCGGCCGCTGCGCGAGTCGCTCGTGGGCGACGACATCACCGAGGTGATGGGCATCGTCAACGGCACCACCAACTTCATCCTGGACAAGATGGTCACCGACGGCGTCAGCTTCGACTCCGCACTGGCGGAGGCCCAACAGCTGGGCTATGCCGAGGCCGACCCCACCGCGGACGTCGGTGGGCACGATGCCGCAGCCAAGGCCGCGATCCTCGCGGGCCTGGCGTTCCACACGGAGGTCAAGGGCCAGGACGTCTTCACCGAGGGCATCACGGGCGTGACGGAGGCCGACATCGCCGCCGCCGAGTCGATGGACTGCACCGTGAAGCTGCTGGCCGTCGCCAAGCTGGCCGACGACGACCGCATCACCGTCAAGGTGCACCCCGCGATGGTGGCCAAGAAGCACCCGCTGGCCGCCGTCCGCGGCGCCTACAACGCCATCTTCGTCAACTCCCGCGAGGCCGGCGAGCTGATGTTCCTCGGCGCCGGCGCCGGCGGCAGCCCGACGGCGAGCGCCGTCATGGGCGACGTCGTCACCGTGGGCCGCAACCGCCGTCGTGGCACCGCGGCGCACATGAGCTCCGGCTACACCCGGCGCCAGGTGGCGCCCATCGGCGAGTCGCGCGCACAGTTCTACGTGAGCTTCGAGGTCGAGGACCGCCCCGGCGTGCTGGCCAAGTGCGCCGCGGTGTTCGGCGACCACAACGTGTCGCTGCGCGTGGTGCAGCAGTCCTACCTGGAGGACGAGGTGCACGAGGAGGGCTTCCCGGCCCGTCTGGGCGTGATGACGCACACGACGACGGAGTCGGCGCTGGCCGACGTCGTCGCCGAGCTGCGCGAGTCCGACTTCGTCGGCTCCGAGGTGCGCGTGATGCGCCTCGAGGGCTTCTGAGGTGACCCGGCGCCTGACGGTCAGGGTCCCGGCCACGACGGCGAACCTCGGCTCCGGCTTCGACTGTGTCGGCATGGCGTTCGACTGGTACGACGAGCTGAGCCTCGAGCTGCTCGACCACCCCGGCCTGGAGATCGCCGTCACCGGCGAGGGTTCCGGCGACGTGCCGACCGACGGCAGCCACCTCGTCGTCAGGTCCATCCTCCGTGGCCTGGAGGCCTGGGGAGCGGCGACGCCCGGGATGCGGCTCACGGCGCACAACACCATCCCGCACTCGCGGGGCCTCGGGTCGTCGGCCGCCGCGATCGTGGCCGGCCTCACCCTGGCCTGGGGCATCGCCCGGCCCGACGAACCGGTGGACCGTTCGGCCATCACCCGGCTGGCGCACGAGGCGGAGGGGCACCCGGACAACGCGGGGGCCGCGGTATGGGGTGGCGCGATCCTCGCCTGGGCCAGGGACGGGAAGGTCTCGCTCGTGCAGTTGCCGCTGGCAGACGACTTCCGCGCAGTCGCCTTCGTGCCCGACTTCGAGTCGAAGACTGACGACGCCCGCGCCGTGCTGCCCGACACCGTCTCGCGCTCCGACGCGGTCGCGCAGGCGATCGCCGCCGCGGCGTTGCCGTTGGCGCTGACCAAGCGCCCCGACCTGCTGTTCGACGCCACCTCCGACCGGCTGCACCAGCAGTACCGCGCACCGCTGATGCCGTCGAGCCACGATCTCATGCTCCGCCTGCGCGCGGCGGGGGTACCCGCGGCCATCTCGGGTGCCGGCCCCACGGTCATCGCGGTCGGCCTGGACGAGCAGTTGGCCGGCATCGACGGCGTGGACGTCACGGGTTTCACCGTGCGCAAGCTGCGTCCGGCCGGGGGAGTGGAACTCCTCTGAGCCAATCTTTGGTGTTGGCGCCGGATAATTGCTAACCTGATCAGTGGCTCACCGATGAAGGCGCTGTGCGTGGCGATTCTGCCGCAGTTCTCCTTGTTGCTGAGTGGGCCCCATCATTCTGACGTCGGCGGCGCCACCCATCCATTTTCGGCGCGTCGGCTCTTGGGAAGGAATCTCGTTGAGCGAATCCGTTGACCTGTCCAGCATGAAGCTGGTCGACCTGAAGTCGGTCGCCGCAGGGCTGGGCATCAAGGGCGTCTCCGCCATGCGGAAGGCCGATCTGGTCTCCGCGATCCAGGGCCAGGGCGGTGGCAAGCCGGCCCGGCAGCGCACCGAGCGCGCCGCGCAGGCTGAACTCCCCACGGAGACCCAGCCGAAGGCCGAGGAGGCCGCACCGCAGCAGCCCCGTGAACAGCGCGACCAGCAGCCGCGCGAACAGCGCGACCAGCAGCAGGGCGACGGCACCCGCAACCGCCGCCGTCGCGGCCGTGATCGCGATCGTCAGCCCAACCAGGAGACCATCGAAGAGGTGGGCGAACTCCTGGAGGCCGCGATGGGCGGTCAGCCCGCGGGTGGCCAGCAGCGCGAACAGCGCGAGCAGCCGGCGCAGAACCGGTCCGTCAACGTCGAGCCGGCCAGCTACGACGACGACCAGGGCGGCTCGCGCCGCAGCCGCCGTCGCCGCAACCGTGATCGCAACCAGCGCCGTCAGGGCGGCGGCCGCGGGCAGGGCATGGAACGCATGGAGGCCGAGCCCACCGTCGCTGACGACGACGTGCTGGCCAACATCTCCGGCATCGTCGACATCCTCGACAACTACGCCTTCGTCCGCACCACCGGTTACCTCCCGGGCCCGGCGGACGCCTACCTCTCGATGTCGACGGTGCGCCGCTACGGCCTGCGCCGCGGCGACGTGATCAGCGGCGCCGTCCGCGTCGCCCGCGAGGGGGAGCGCAAGGAGAAGTACCAGCCGCTCGTGCGCATCGACTCGATCAACGGCGACGACCCGGAGAAGGCCAAGGGACGCCCCGAGTTCCAGAAGCTGACGCCGCTGTACCCGCAGTCGCGCCTGCGCCTGGAGACGGTGCAGAACAACCTCACCGGCCGCATCATCGACATGGTCTCGCCCATCGGCAAGGGCCAGCGTGGCCTCATCGTGTCGCCGCCGAAGGCAGGCAAGACGATGATCATGCAGGCCATCGCCAACGCGATCGCCGCCAACAACCCCGAGGTCCACCTGATGGTCGTCCTCGTCGACGAGCGCCCCGAGGAGGTCACCGACTTCCAGCGCACGGTCTCCGGCGAGGTCATCGCCTCGACGTTCGACCGCCCCGCCGAGGACCACACGATGATCTCCGAGCTGGCCATCGAGCGCGCCAAGCGCCTCGTGGAGCTGGGCCACGACGTCGTCGTGCTGCTCGACGGCATCACCCGCCTGGGCCGGGCCTACAACCTGGCCGCCCCGGCATCGGGCCGCATCCTGTCCGGTGGTGTCGACTCCGCAGCGCTCTACCCGCCGAAGAAGTTCTTCGGTGCGGCCCGCAACATCGAGAACGGCGGCTCGCTGACCATCCTCGCCACCGCGCTGATCGAGACCGGCTCGAAGATGGACGAGGTCATCTTCGAGGAGTTCAAGGGCACCGGCAACATGGAGTTGCGCCTGCGTCGCGAGCTCGCCGACAAGCGCATCTTCCCGGCCATCGACGTCGACGCCTCCGGCACGCGCCGCGAGGACCTGCTGCTCGGCCGCGACGAGCTCCAGATCATCTGGAAGCTGCGCCGCGCGCTGTCCGGCCTCGACGACCAGGCCGCGCTGGAGACCTTGAAGTCGCGCATGACCAAGACGGCCAACAACCACGACTTCCTGCTCAGCGTGCTGAAGACCACGCCGGCCCAGGACAACTGAGTCGCGCGTTTTGGCCCCTGTGCCGCGCGTGGCATACTTGAGAGTCGGGCCGGTTCCCGCCGCCTCCAGGCGACCCGGTCGAAACCACATCAAAAGGAGACCATCATGAAGCAGGGCATCCACCCTGACTACGTCGAGGCCCAGGTGACCTGCACCTGCGGCAACACGTACACCACCCGCAGCACCAAGGCCACGCTGAACGCAGTCGTGTGCGCCGAGTGCCACCCGTTCTACACCGGCAAGCAGAAGATCCTCGACACCGGTGGTCGCGTGGCGCGCTTCGAGAAGCGTTACGCCAAGAAGTAGCCGACAAGACGAACGCCGAGACCCGGGCATGCCCGGTCCGGCGTTCGTTTCTTTTTGCCCTCGTAGGACCCCGCGCACCAGGAGCCACCCATGTTCGACAACGCCCAGCCGCTGATCGACGAATTCCGCGACCTGGAGAAGCAGCTCGCCGACCCCGACCTGCACTCCGACATGGCGCGCTCGCGCAAGGTGGGCCGTCGGTACGCCGCGCTGCGGCCGATCGTGGAGGGCATCGACGCGTTCCGACGACTGACCGAGGACCGCGAGGCGGCGGCCGAGCTGGCGGCCGATGACCCCTCGTTCGCCGACGAGGTGGCAGACCTCGACGCGCAGCTCGAGGTGGCCACGGCCAAGCTGACGAGGCTGCTCGCCCCGCGTGACCCCAACGACGACGCCGACGCCCTCGTCGAGATCAAGTCGGGGGAAGGCGGGGACGAATCTGCGCTGTTCGCCGGGGACCTGCTGCGCATGTACACGCGCTACGCGGAGGACCTGGGCTGGAAGGTCGAGGTGCTCGACTCCCAGGACACCGACCTGGGCGGGTACAAGTCCGTCACCGTCGCCGTGAAGGGCGGCGGGCACGAGTTCGGGCCCTACGGACGCCTGAAGTTCGAGGGCGGCGTGCACCGCGTGCAACGCGTGCCGGTCACCGAGTCTCAGGGACGCATCCACACCTCGGCGGCTGGCGTGTTGGTGATGCCGGACGTCGAGGCCGACGAGGTCGAGATCAACGAGGACGACCTGCGCATCGACGTCTTCCGGTCCTCGGGGCCGGGCGGCCAGGGCGTCAACACCACGGACTCCGCGGTGCGCATCACCCACCTGCCCTCGGGCGTGGTGGTGAGCTGCCAGAACGAGCGCTCCCAACTGCAGAACCGTGAGTCCGCCATGCGCATGCTGCGCGCACGGCTCACGCAGATCGCGGAGGTGCAGGCCGCCGCCGCCGCCTCCGATGCCCGCAAGTCCCAGGTGCGCACGGTGGACCGTTCGGAGCGGATCCGCACCTACAACTTCCCGGAGAACCGGATCACGGACCACCGCATCGGCTACAAGGCGCACAACCTCGACGCCGTGCTCCAGGGGGCCTTGACGCCCCTGCTGGACGCGCTGGCCGAGCAGGACCTCGCCGAGCGCCTCGCCGGGGTGGGCGGGTGAGGGCCCAGGAGCTCGCCCACGAGGTCGCCGAACGCCTGACGAGGTCCGGGTCGCCCAGCCCGGGGCCGGAGGCCCGCATCCTGGTGGCGCACGTGCTCGGCGTCGAGCCGGCCCAACTGCTGCTCGCCAGCGTGACGCCGCAGCAGCGGGCCGCCGTCGACCACCTCGTCGAACTCCGCGCCGAGGGGGCGCCGTTGCAGCACCTCACCGGGGTGGCGTACTTCCGGCACGAGACCCTCGACGTGGGCCCGGGCGTGTTCATCCCCCGCCCGGAGACCGAGGAGATGGTCGGCTGGGCGCTGCGCCGCCTCGCCGAGCGGCCCGCCGAGCGGCGCCGCGTCGTCGAACTGTGCGCCGGCTCCGGCGCCATCACGGCGGCACTGGCACGCGAGCTCGGGGGAGTGGAACTGCACGCCGTCGAACTGTCGCCCGAGGCCCACGCCTACCTGGTGCGCAACCTCGACGGCCTGGGCGTCGACATCGTGCTCGGCGACATGGCCGACGCCTTCGCCGAACTCGACGGCACCGTCGACCTGGTGATCGTCAACCCGCCCTACATCCCGGAGGCGCACCGCCAGGTGCTCCCCAGCGACGTGCTGCAGGACCCGGTCATGGCGCTGTTCTCCGGCCCCGACGGGCTGGACGCCATGCGCGTCGTGGCGCGGGTGGCGGCGCGGCTGCTGCGGCCCGACGGCCTGCTCGCCACCGAGCACGACGACTCGCACGCGCCGGCCGTCGTGGCGCTCTTCGAACGGGCGGGCTTCGGCGATGTCGCCTCGCACGCCGACCTGACCGGCCGCCCGCGGTTCGTGACTGCCGCCGCACCGCCCGGAGATGGCAGGATTGGCCTGTGACTCAAACCCCCCGCGTCTTCAACCTGACCACCGACGGTGAGGAAGGCCTCCGCGAGGCCGCTGCCGCCGTCCGGGAGGGCCAGTGCATCGTGCTGCCCACCGACACCGTCTACGGGATCGGCGCCGACGCGTTCGACGCCGACGCGGTGCAGCGCCTGCTCAACGCCAAGGAACGTGGCCGCGACATGCCACCGCCCGTCCTCGTGGCCGAGCCCTCGATGCTGCGCGCCGTCGCCGACGAGGTGCCCGAGGCTGCCGCGGCGCTGGCGAAGGCCTTCTGGCCCGGCGCGTTGACGCTGATCCTCAGGGCCCAGCCGCGCGCCGGCATGCAACTGGGGGAGACCGGCGGCACGGTCGCCGTGCGCGTGCCGGACCACGACGGCGCCCGCGCACTGCTGCGGCACACCGGCCCGCTGGCCGTCAGCTCGGCCAACGTCCACGGACAGGCCGCCGCGGTGACCGCGGACGAGGCGGTCGAGCAGCTCGGGGACCGCGTGGCCGTCTACCTCGACGCCGGTCCGGCCGCAGGCGGGGTCGCCTCCACGATCATCGACTTCGCGGCCTTCCCGGAGGGCCGCATCGTCCGCGAGGGCGCGCTGAGCCTGGACCAGGTGCGCGAGGTCGCCCCGGACGTGATCGGACAGTAGTGCGCGAATACCTCCTGGTGCTGTTCGTCGCAGCCGGCGCCACCTACCTCCTGTCGGGGTTGGCCCGGAACGTCGCCGTCCGCACCGGAGCCCTCGCCACGGTCCGCAACCGTGACGTCCACACCCACCCGATCCCGTACTTCGGCGGGGTGGCGATGTTCGGCGGCCTCGTGATCGCCCTGCTCCTGGCCGTGCAGATGCCGTTCCTGGGGCGCTACACCACCGTCGAGCACGACGCCTCCGCGGTGCTGTGGGCCGGCCTGATCATCTGCGTGGTGGGCGTGCTGGACGACAAGTACGACATGCCGGCGCTGGTGAAGCTCGGCGGCCAGGTGCTGGCCGCGGGCGTCGCCGTGATGCAGGGGGTGCGCATCTACTGGATCCCGCTGCCGGACCGCATCGTCGGCCTCGACGACACCACCAGCATCATGGTCACCGTCCTGATCATCGCCGTGTGCGTCAACGCCGTGAACTTCGTCGACGGGCTCGACGGCCTGGCCGGGGGCATCGTCGCCATCGGATCGGGAGCGTTCTTCAGCTACACCTACGTGCTGGCCTACGAGCAGGAACTGGCCCGTGCCACCACGGCCAGCCTCATCACGGTGGCCACCTGCGGCATCGCGGTGGGCTTCCTGTTCCACAACTGGCACCCCGCCAAGATGTTCATGGGCGACTCCGGTGCCATGCTGCTGGGCATGCTGATGGCCATGAGCGCCATCTCGTTCACCGGCCAGCTGGACCCCAGCGCGCTCGCGCAGGGCAGCGACGTCCTGCCCGCCCTGCTGCCCATCCTCCTGCCGGTGGCCGCGTTGGCGCTTCCGCTGCTCGACCTGATGCTGGCGTGGGTGCGCCGGGCGTGGAACGGTCAGCACCCGTTCCAAGCCGACAAGCAGCACCTCCACCACCGCCTGCTCGCGCGCGGGCACTCGCACTGGGGCGCGGTACTGCTGATGTACGGCTGGTCCGCCGTCGTCTCCGTGGGCCTCGTCCTCATCGCGCTGACCAACCGTTCCACCGCCGTGTGGCTGGTGGCGGGCAGCCTGGTGACGGTGCTGGTGCTGACGCTGTGGCCGGTGCGCACGGCACCCAGTTTCATCGGGGGTCGTGAGGCCGAGGTGGTCGACAGGAAGCCGGTCGATGGCTGAGCCGCGCCGCACCGTCACCGCCGCCACGAAGCGGGCCAGGGAGATGATGGTCGGCGGCCTCGTGGCGGGACACGTCGTCGGCCTCACCGTCCTGGGGCTGGCACTGGCGATCGACGGCCCCAGCGCCGCCCTCACCGCCGCGCTCGGGTTCGCCGCCGTCGTGATCTTCTACTCGATCGGCCAGGCCCTCGAAGTGGTGGCCTCGGAGCTCGAACCGTTCCAGGGGCTGGGCCTGGTGCTGGTCAGCTACGCGGTGCGCGTCGTCGGCATCGCGGCAGGCTTGTGGGGGCTGCTGGGCCTGCCGGCCATCGCGCCGCACGTGTCCAAGGGCTGGCTGCTGCTCAGCGTCGCGGGCACCGTGCTGGCCTGGGTGTTCGGCGTCGTGTTCGTCGCCTCCCGGCAGCGCGTTCCCGTCTACGACACCGAGTACCAGCCGCCGTCGTCGGGCTGACCGCGGACTTTTGGGACAGGAAGTCGCCGATGTGAAACAACCTGTTCTTTCCGCTAGGCTCATCCACGTTATGGGCACTTCACCTACGCCGGGCGACGGGTCAGAGCGTTCTGGTCCTTCCGGGCGTGAGGACGGGATGGCCGTCCTCGCCTACATCCTCGCAGGGTTGATCTTCTACGGGGGCCTCGGGTGGGTCGGTGACCATTTCCTCAAGACAACATGGCTGTTGCCACTCGGCCTCATCGTGGGGCTCGTCAGCAGCTTGTACCTGATCATCAAGCGATACGGGAGTGGTACGTGACTCTGGGCCTTCTTCCGCTGGAGACCGGCGGCGATTACACCCCTCCTGGCACCGAGGACTTCCTCTGGCCCTCGCTCATGCCGGGCGTCCTGCCCGATTGGGTGAACAAGCCGCTCATCCAGGCGGTCATCGGTGCCCTCCTCGTGATCATCCTGTGGGTGGTCGCCTCCCGGAAGCTGAAGGTGCAGCCCACCAAGGGCCAGTTCTTCGCCGAGTACCTCTACGAGTTCGTGCGCAACGGCATCGCGCGGGACATCCTGCACGCCGACTTCCGCAAGTTCCTGCCGTACCTGCTCGGCCTCTTCAGCTTCCTGCTGGTCAACAACTGGTTCGGCCAGTTCTTCTACTTCATGTACCCGGCGTTCTCGAACGTCGGCTTCGCGTACGGCCTGGCCGTCCTGTCCTGGCTCATCTACGTCGGGGCCGGCTTCGCGAAGTGGGGCTTCGGCGGCTTCCTGAAGCGTTCGCTCGTGCCCGAGGGCGTCCCCGGCTACCTGCTGCCGCTGGTCATCCCGCTGGAGTTCCTGGCCACGTTCATCACGCGTCCCATCACGCTGGCGCTGCGTCTCTTCGCCAACCTGTTCGCCGGCCACCTCGTGGTCATGGTGTTCGTCGTCGGCGGCGGTTGGCTGCTGAGCCAGCAGGACAACCTGTTCTACAACATCTCCGGCGGCGTCTCGATCCTCTTCAGCCTCATCATCATGCTGCTGGAGCTGTTCATCGGCGCCCTGCAGGCCTACATCTTCACGGTCCTCACCGCCCAGTACGTGTCGACCTCGATCGCCGAGGCGCACTAAGCACCCGAATCTCCCCAGGTCGACCGCCTGGGTAGTCATCCGAAAGGAAAACAATGTCCCTCCTCGAAATCACCGGCAACCTGAACATGATCGGCTACGCGATCGCTACGATCGCCCCGGCCCTCGGCGTTGCCTGGATCTTCGCGTCGGTCATCAACGGCACCGCCCGTCAGCCCGAGGCCCGTGGCGCCATGATGAGCACCGCCTTCATCGGCTTCGCCGTGGTTGAGGCGCTGGCCATCATCGCCATCGCCCTCGCGTTCGTCCTCTGAGGCCTCCTGTGGTCCCCTTGGAAGGGGCGCAAGACCTCCTCGGACCCCTTGCACCCCACTACTGGTCAGAGGTCTTCGCTGGCATCGCCCTGATGCTGATCATCTTCCTCATCATGTGGAAGGTCGTCGTACCGGCCTTCGAGAAGATGTACGAAGAGCGCTCGAACAAGATCGAAGGTGGCATGCAGCGTGCCGCAGCCGCAGAGGCCAAGGCCGCTGCTGCGCTCGCTGAGTACAACGACCAGCTCAACGCTGCGCGTGAGGAAGCCGCCCGGATCCGCGAGGACGCCAAGAACCAGTCCGCCACGATCCTCGCCGAGGCTCGCGACAAGGCCAGCAAGGAATCCCAGCGGATTCTCGAGTCCGGCCGCGCGCAGCTCGAGGCGGAGCGTTCCCAGCTGGTCCAGGATCTGCGCGGAGAGGTCGGTGGCATGGCCACCACGCTCGCCGGCAAGATCGTCGGCGAATCCCTCACGGACGACGAGCGTGCCATGCGCACCATCGATCGCTTCCTCGCTGAGCTCGAGACTGCAGGATCAGATCGATGACGGCCCGCGACGCCGCTTACGCTGCGCTCGACACCACGGTCGACGGCATCACCACCGATGCCCGGACCGCGGAAGAGTTGTTCGCCGTCGTCGATCTGCTCGACGGTCAGCCGACGCTGCGTCGTAGCCTGTCGGATCCTTCGGCCGCAGACGCGAACCGTGCACGGCTCGCCGAGCGCCTGCTCGGCGGGAAGATCTCGCAGGCGGCGCTGTCCGTGGTCACGGCGGTCGTGCAGACCCCGTGGAGCAGCGCCAACCGCCTGGTCACCGGGCTCGAGCGCCAGGGCATCCGCCTGGCGCTGCAGAGCGCGCACCGCGAGGGCCGCATCGACGACGTGACCGGCGAGCTGTACCAGCTCGCGGGCACCGTCGACGCCAACCGCGAGCTGGCCGCGGCACTGCGCAACGCGCAGTACCCGGTGGCAGCGAAGCGTGACCTGCTCAACCGCCTGGTCTCCGGCAAGGTCCACCCCGTGACCGCGATGCTCGCATCGCGTGCGGTGAAGGCCCGCAAGCGCACCTTCGCCCTCACGGCGAAGTCGTACGTGGAGATGGGCGCGGAGCTCGCGGGCGAACAGATCGCCCAGGTCACCGTCGCACGCCCCCTGGACGCCGAGCGTGTCGCACGCCTGAAGTCCGCCCTGGAGAAGCAGGTGGGCGGCCCCGTCAACCTGCAGATCGAGGTCGACCCCGCCGTGCTGGGAGGCATGAACGTGGTCATCGGCGATGACGTAATCGAATCAACCGTTGCCGCGCGGCTCGAAGATGCCCGCCGGCAGCTCACCCACCTCTGAATCCCTAGAAAGAGAAGTAGGACGACATGGCTGAACTCACCATCAGTCCGGACGAGATCCGCAACGCACTGGACGACTTCGTCCAGGCGTACGAGCCCAAGGCCGCCGGCCGCACCGAGGTCGGCACGGTCGTCTCATCGGGCGACGGCATCGCCCGTGTCGAGGGCCTGCCCTCGGCCATGGCCAGCGAGCTGCTGCGGTTCGAGAACGGCACCATGGGCATCGCCCTGAACCTGGACGAGCGTGAGATCGGCGTCGTCGTCCTCGGCGATTCCGAAGGCATCGACGAGGGCTCGACCGTGCACGGCACCGGCGACGTCCTCTCGGTCCCCGTCGGCGACGGCTACCTCGGCCGCGTCGTCGACGCCATGGGCAACCCCATCGACGGTCTCGGCGAGATCAGCGGCATCGAGGGACGCCGCGCTCTCGAACTGCAGGCCGCGGGCGTCATGGACCGCCAGGAGGTGCGCGAGCCGCTCCAGACGGGTCTGAAGTCGATCGACGCGATGATCCCGATCGGCCGTGGCCAGCGTCAGCTGATCATCGGTGACCGCAAGACCGGCAAGACCGCCATCGCGATCGACACGATCATCAACCAGAAGGCCAACTGGGAGTCGGGTGACAAGAAGAAGCAGGTCCGCTGCATCTACGTCGCCATCGGCCAGAAGGGCTCGACCATCGCGGAGGTGCGCGGCACGCTCGAGGCGGCCGGCGCCATGGAGTACACGACCATCGTGCACGCCCCCGCCTCGGACCCCGCAGGCTTCAAGTACATCGCCCCCTACGCCGGCTCGGCCATCGGCCAGCACTGGATGTACCAGGGCAACCACGTGCTGATCGTGTTCGACGACCTCACCAAGCAGGCGGAGGCGTACCGCGCCATGTCTCTGCTGCTGCGTCGCCCCCCGGGCCGCGAGGCGTATCCCGGTGACGTCTTCTACCTCCACTCCCGCCTGCTGGAGCGCTGCGCCAAGCTCTCCGACGAGCTGGGTGGCGGCTCGATGACCGGCCTGCCGATCATCGAGACCAAGGCCAACGACGTGTCGGCCTACATCCCCACCAACGTGATCTCCATCACCGACGGCCAGATCTTCCTTCAGTCGGACCTGTTCAACGCCAACCAGCGCCCGGCCGTCGACGTCGGCGTGTCGGTGTCGCGAGTCGGCGGCGCCGCGCAGGTGAAGGCCATGAAGCAGGTCTCCGGTTCGCTGAAGCTGAGCCTGGCCCAGTACCGCGACATGCAGGCCTTCGCGATGTTCGCCTCAGACCTCGACGCGGCCACCCGCCGCCAGCTCGACCGCGGCGCCCGCCTCACCGAGCTGCTGCGTCAGGGCCAGTACGCGCCGTACCCGGTCGAGGACCAGATCATCTCCGTGTGGGCCGGCATCGAGGGCCACTTCGACGACGTCCCCGTCGACGACGTGCTGCGCTTCGAGCAGGAACTGCTGGACTACCTGCGGCACAACACCTCGGTGCTGACCGACATCGCCGGCGACTTCCAGTTCGGCGACGACCGCAAGGCCGCCGTCGTGCAGGCCCTCGGTGAGTTCAAGAAGGTCTTCCGCACGTCCGAGGGCACCCTGCTCGTCGGCCGTGAGGAGCACAAGCCGCTCGAGGACGAGGACATCGCCCAGACGACGATCGTGCGCCAGAAGCGGGGCTGATCGACCATGGCATCCAGTCTGCGTGAGCTTCGCCAGCGTCGCCGATCGGTATCGACGACCAAGAAGATCACCCGAGCCATGGAGCTCATCGCCGCCTCCCGCGTCGTCAAGGCGCAGCAGGCGGCGCGCTCCGCGGCCCCCTACACCCGGGAGCTGACCAAGGCGGTCTCCGCCCTGGCCAGCGTGACGGACCTCGATCACCCGCTGCTGCGTGCGGTGGAGAAGCCTCGCCGCTCCGCGATGCTGCTGATCACCTCCGACCGTGGTCTCGCCGGCGCCTACTCGGCCAACGCCATCAAGGCGGCAGAGCAGCTGCACGCGAAGATCATCCAGGAGGGCCAGGAGAACGTCCAGTACATCACCGGCAACAAGGGTGTGGCGTACTTCGAGTTCCGCCAGCGCACCATCGAACAGTCCTGGACCGGTTTCTCCGACCGCCCCTCCTACGCGGAGGCCAAGGAGATCGCCGACGTGCTCCTCGAGCGCTTCCTGCGCCCCTACGAGGAGGGTGGCGTCGACGAACTGCACATCGTGGGCACCCGGTTCATCTCGATGATGACCCAGACCGCCGTCGCCGTGCGCCTGCTTCCGCTCGTGGTCCAGGACGCCCCTGACGACCAGGCGGCGGACTCGGACGACCTGAACCCGTTCTACGAGTTCGAGCCCGACGCCCGCACGGTGCTGGACCGGCTCCTGCCGCTGTTCGTCGCCAACCGGGTGCACAACGCGCTGCTCCAGTCGGCGGCCTCCGAGCTGGCCAGCCGCCAGAGCGCGATGAAGTCGGCCACCGACAACGCGCAGGATCTGATCGAGAAGCTCACCCGCGCCGAAAACCAGGCTCGCCAGGCGGGCATCACACAGGAAATCACTGAAATCGTCGGCGGCGCCTCTGCGCTGGCCGAATCAGCCGGAAACGAATGAGGTAACAAATGACTGCCACTGTGAGCGACACGCAGCCGGCCACCACCGGTGGTGTCGGCCGCGTTGCCCGCGTCATCGGCCCCGTCGTGGACGTCGAGTTCGCGGCTGACCAGATCCCGGAGATCGGCAACGCGCTGACCGTCGAGACCGAGGTCATGGGCGAGAAGCGCACCATGACCATGGAGACGGCCCTGCACGTCGGCGACAACGTCGTGCGCGCCATCGCCCTGAAGCCCACCGACGGCATGCGCCGTGGTGCCGAGGTCACCGACACCGGTGCGCCCATCACGGTGCCCGTCGGCGACGTCACCAAGGGCCACGTCTGGAACGTGACCGGTGACGTGCTCAATGTCGACCCGTCGTCGATCGAGATCACCGAGCGTTGGCCCATCCACCGCCCGGCCCCCAAGTTCGACGCGCTGGAGTCGCGCACCGAGATGCTCGAGACGGGCATCAAGGTCCTCGACCTCCTCACCCCGTACGTGAAGGGCGGCAAGATCGGCCTCTTCGGTGGTGCGGGCGTCGGCAAGACGGTCCTCATCCAGGAGATGATCTACCGCATCGCCCACAACTTCGGTGGCACCTCGGTGTTCGCCGGCGTGGGTGAGCGCACCCGTGAGGGCAACGACCTCATCAACGAGATGGAGGAGGCGGGCGTCCTCAAGGACACCGCGCTCGTCTTCGGCCAGATGGACGAGCCGCCGGGCACGCGTCTGCGCGTCGCCCTCTCGGCCCTGACCATGGCGGAGTACTTCCGCGACGTGCAGAACCAGGACGTGCTGCTGTTCATCGACAACATCTTCCGCTTCACGCAGGCCGGTTCCGAGGTCTCCACGCTGCTGGGCCGCATGCCCTCGGCCGTGGGTTACCAGCCGAACCTGGCAGACGAGATGGGTCAGCTCCAGGAGCGCATCACCTCGACGAAGGGTCACTCGATCACGTCGATGCAGGCCATCTACGTGCCGGCAGACGACTACACCGACCCGGCCCCGGCCACGACGTTCGCGCACCTGGACGCCACCACCGAGCTCTCCCGTGAGATCGCCTCGCGTGGCCTGTACCCGGCCGTGGACCCGCTGGCCTCGTCGTCGCGCATCCTCGACCCCCAGTACATCGGTCAGGAGCACTACGACACCGCGGTGCGCGTCAAGCAGATCCTGCAGCGCAACAAGGAACTGCAGGACATCATCGCCATCCTCGGCATCGACGAGCTGTCCGAAGAGGACAAGATCATCGTGAACCGGGCGCGTCGCATCCAGCAGTTCCTGTCGCAGAACACCTACATGGCCGAGAAGTTCACCAACATCCCGGGCTCCACGGTGCCGCTGGCCGACACCATCGAATCGTTCCAGATGATCTGCAACGGTGACGTCGACCACATCGCTGAGCAGGCGTTCTTCAACGTCGGCGGCATGGATGACGTCATGGCCAACTGGGACCGCATCCAGAAGGAAAGCTGAGCCCATGGATCGCGCACCGCTGCATGTCGAAGTCGTCTCCGCCGACCGTGTGGTGTGGTCCGGCGACGCCGTCAACATCATCGCGCGCACCGTCGAGGGTGACATCGGCATCCTGCCAGGCCACGAGCCGCTGCTCGCGGTCCTCGAGCCGTCGCTGGTCGAGATCGTCACGGCGGACGGGTCCAGCGAGTCGTTGATGGTCGACGGTGGGTTCATCTCGGTGGCCCACGGCCACGTGTCGCTGCTGGCCCAGTACGCCGGGCTCGGCCGCGAGGTGGGCCTCGAGGAGGCCCGCAAGGAGTTGGCCCCGCTGGTGCTCAAGGCGCAGCAGGGCCAGGCCGACGACGCCGAGATCCACCGGATCAAGATGTTGAAGGCCCAGGTTCGCGCTGGCGAACGGGCAGCCACCAACTAGGAACACACACCGCTCAGGGCGGCCCTCCACCGGGGGGCTGCCCTGAGCGCATACTGGGGCAGTACCACCGGGGAGAAGGGAACAGTCGGCACATGTGGGAGATCATCATCGCGGCAGTGCTCGTGATCTGTCTCGTGCTGCTTCCCTTCGCGCTGCTCTACCTGCGCCGCCGCTGGCTCACCGGCCAGGGCGGCCTTTTTGATTGCGCCTACCAGGTCAAGGAGACGACGCCGGGGTCGGGGTGGGTGCTCGGCATGGCGAGGTATCGCGGCGAGCACCTCGAATGGTTCCGGTCGTTCTCCCTCGACCTGAGGCCCAAGCGGGTGTTCCCGCGCGTCGGCACGGCGTACGTGCACCAGCGGCGGCCCGCCGGCCTGGAGGCGATCGCCCTGTTCGAGGACTCGATGATCGTCACGCTGCAGGACCGCCTGACGGGGGAGACGTCGTCGCTGTCCATGGCCCGCGACGAGGTGCTGGCCCTGATGAGCTGGCTCGAGTCGGCGCCTCCTGGCTCGAACTACCTGCCCGCGTCGGCCGACACGCCTGGCTGAGGCGCACTGCGGTCCGTCCCCGGCACCCACAGCACCTCGTGCTCCGTGCCGTTGGCGACGCGGCTCATGATGAACAGCAGGTCGGAGAGGCGGTTGAGGTACTTGATCGCCAGCGAGTTCACGCCGCCGTCGGTGTCCAGCCCGTACTGCTCGGCGCAGGCCCAGGCGGCCCGTTCAGCGCGGCGGGCGATGGTGCGGGCCACGTGGAGCTGGGCTCCGGACGGGTTGCCGCCCGGCAGGATGAAGCTGCGCAGGACGGGGAGGTCGTCCTGCAGTTCGTCGCAGTACGCCTCGAGGCGGTCGATCGACGGCTGCTCGATGCGCAACGGCGGCCACTTGGGGTTCGGGTCCAGCGGGTTGGAGAGGTCGGCACCGACGTCGAAGATCTCGTTGCGGACCAGCGCCAGCATCTCCACGACGCGCTCCGGCAACCCGCCCAGCGCCACGGCGAGGCCGATGGCGGAGTTCGCCTCGTCGGTGTGCCCGTAGGCCTCGACGCGCAGGTCCGTCTTGCGGACCTCGGAGTTGTCGGACAGGCGCGTGGTGCCGGCGTCGCCGGTGCGGGTATAGATCTTCGAGAGTGTGACCATGGTCCCAATCTATGCCAGAGTGATGCCGTGCGTATTCGAGCCCTTGCCCTGTTGGGCGCCGCCACCCTGGTTTCCCTGTCCGCCTGTGGTGACGCGAACCAGTCCAACGCGGAACCCGTGACCGCGGAGAACACCACCACCTGCGACTACCCGTCGGCGGGCGAGCCGGCGAAGGCGGCGGACGCGCCCCCCACCACCGGGGTTCCGACGCAGGGCGAGGTGACCGCCACGCTGGAGCTGACCGCAGGTGACGTGAAGATCACCATGGACCGCGCCAAGGCCCCGTGCACCGTCAACTCGTTCGTCTCACTGGCGGAACAGGGCTACTTCGACGACACCGTGTGCCACCGACTCACCGACTACGGCATCTTCGTCCTCCAGTGCGGCGACCCCTCCGCCACCGGCATGGGCGGCCCCGGCTACAGCTACGCCGACGAGCTGGAGCCCATCAAGGACCTGGGGCTGGGGGCCTACCCGACGGGCACCGTCGCCATGGCCAACGCGGGGCCGGACACCAACGGGTCGCAGTTCTTCCTGGTCTACGCGGATTCGCAGCTCGAGCCCAACTACACCGTCTTCGGCACCATGGATCAGGCCGGGGTCGACGTGGTGGGTGGCATCGCCGCGCAGGGCGTCGACGCGGGTGACCAGACCAGCCCCATCGCCGAGGCCAGCATCACGGCGGTGACGCTGGGCTGAGGCTCAGTCCTGCGTGAGGAACATGCGGGTGATGCTGGTGAACGTCTCGGGATCATCCGCGTGGACCCAGTGGGCGGCGTCCTTGACCGTCACCTGCCGCACCCGGGGGAACAGCGCCTGCATGGGCTCCACGTGCTCCGGGAGGCAGTAGGGGGAGCGGCCGCCGACAACCCACAGCACCGGGCCGTCGAACTCCCCGTCGATCGCGGGCCAGCCACCGACGGCGTGCAGCGAGTCCGCCAGCAGGTCGAGGTTGGCCAGCCAGAACCACACGTCGCCCTTGTGCTGGAGGTTCTGCAGCAGGAAACGCCGCACCATGGTGTCGGGGATGAGTTCCCGGAGGGCCTCGTCAGCCTGGGTCCGGCTCTGGACCTCCGACAGGTCCAGCGTGCGGAGGGCGGCGACGAGGTTGACGAACTGCGCGGCCTCGACGTTGCGGGCCGGTGAGATGTCGACGACCATCAGCCTCTCGACGAGCTCCGGCGCCTGCAGCGCGATGCGCATGGCGATCTTGCCGCCCAACGAGTGCCCGATGAGGGTCACGGGGTGGTCGAAGCTCTGGTGCAACCACTCCGCGACCTCGGCGGCCTGGTTGTCCAGGGAGAAGGTCTCGGTCCAGGGGGAGCGGCCGTGGTTGGGTAGGTCCACCAGGTAGCTGGTGGCCACGTCCGACAGCGCCGTGGCGATCGTGCCGAAGTTCTTGCCCTGGCCGAACAGCCCGTGCAGGAAGACCACCGTGTGTTCCCCGGACCCGATGACCAGGTGGTTGAGTTCAGCCGTCATGCCTGCCCCCAGCAGTGTGTGTGCCAATGTCGTCGGGCGTCCAGCCCCGTGTCGAGACCGTAGGCGCCGTTCTCCGGCCATGCCACCACGTGGGCGGTGCCGGGGGCGACCGTCTGCTGGCAGCCCGGGCAGCGGTACTCCTTCTCCGCGCGGTGCGCCGGCACGTCGCGCACGATGTAGCTCACGCCCCGTTTCGTCACCCTCCGCTGCGACCCGCCCGACAGGAGCGGCCGCGGTGCGCGGGTGTGCTTGGAGGGACGCTTGGCCATCAGAACAGCCGCTCGTCCGCGTTGTCGAGCCCACGGAGGGCGTCGTAGTCGATGAGGCGGCACTCGATGCCGCGGTCGGTGGCCAGCGTGCGCGCCTGCGGCTTGATCTGCTGCGCGGCGAAGATGCCGCGCACCGGCGTCAGCTGCGGGTCGCGGTTCATGAGCTCGAGGTAGCGGGTCAGCTGCTCCACGCCGTCGATCTCCCCGCGCCGCTTCACCTCGACGGCGACGTAGCCGGTGCCCTCGCGCAGCAGGAGGTCGACCGGCCCGATGGGCGTGAGGTATTCGCGCTGGATGAGCTTGAGGCCGTCCCCGAGCGTGCCGGGGTGCTCAGCCAGCAGCGCCTGGAGGTTCTCCTCGACGCCGTCCTTCTGGAGGCCGGGGTCGACGCCGAGTTCGTGGGCGGAGTCGTGCAGCACGTCCGCGATCGAGATGTGCAGTGTGTCGCCGTCCTTCGACCTCACCTGCCAGACCTGGGTGATGCCGAGCCGCTCGACCGCCTCCGGGTCCGGCTCGGTCACCGACAGCGTGCAGGGCGGGCTCATCCAGTTGAGTGGCTTGTAGGCGCGGTCATCGGCGTGCACCGACACCGACCCGTCCGCCTTGACGAGGATGAGGCGGGTGGCGAGCGGCAGGTGGGCCGTCAGCCGGCCCACGTAATCGACCTGGCACCTCGCAATGACCAAACGCACCCGACCAACCTACCAGCCCCGGGCGGGGACTCAGGAAGCGTCGAGCGCCGGCTGGATGATCTCGCGGTACAGGAGCAGCACCGCGGCGGTGGCGGGGATGGCGATGACGGCGCCGATGACCCCGAACAGCATGCCGCCGATGATGGCCGACAGCACCACGAGCGCGCCCGGCACCTTGACCGTGCGCTTCATCACGTTGGGGTACAGGACGTAGGCGTCGAACTGTTGGTAGATGACGAAGTAGATGATCGTGGCGATCCCGATGGTGGGGCTCACGGTGAAGCCGACGATGGCCACGGAGATCATCGCCAGGCTGGTGCCCACCAGCGGGATGAAGCAGAACACGGCGACGACGAAGGCCAGGGCGAGCGAGTAGTCGCCCAGGCCGGCGATGGTCATGAAGATCAGCGCGCACACCGACGCCACCGAGACGATCACGAACATCCCGGTGATGTAGCCCGACACCCCACGGAAGATCTCGTCCGCCAGGTAGCGGGCGCGCGGCCGGCGGCTGGCCGGGGCGAGGGCGTAGATCGTCTCCTTGATGCTCGGCAGCGACGCCAGGAAGTAGACGGTGAGCACCAGCGTCACGATCATCGAGAACACGACGTTGGCCACGAGCCGGCCGGCGCCCATGAGGCCGCCGAAGAGGTTCTGCAGCAGCTCGCCGGAGGTGATGAACTCCTGCGCCTTGGCCAGCACCTCGTCGCGCTGCTCCCAGTCGGCGAGGATGGGGTGGTTCAGCAGCGACTGCAGGATCTGCGGGATCTGTTCGCTGAGTGCCGTGGTCTGCTCCGTGAAGATCGGCACGAGCGCGATGATGCCCAGCGCCACGACGCCGATCAAGAGAAGCGTCACCAGCGCGACTGCGACACCGCGCGGCACCCGCCTGCGGGTCAGGAAGTCGACGGCGGGGTTCAGGCCGAGGGCGAGGAACAGCGCGAGCACCACGAGGATGAGGACGCTCTGGACCGTGAGGACCGCCTGCGCCAGGGCCAGCGCCACCAGGACGCCCAACGCGCCCATGAATCCCATCCCGAACGCCGAGTAGCGGTGGTCGTCACCGGGCGCCGACGGCGGCACGGGCTCGACGACGGTCTCCGGCAGCGGCGTGAGCATGCGGCGGGCGCCGCGCGCGGTGGTGCCGAAGAAGCGGCCCACGACGCGGGGCAGGCGCGCCCGGCCACCGGCCGGGGGGTCGTCGGGTTGGGTCACGGCCGGCTGCTGTCCCGGATCACGGTGGTCTCGCTGTCCGGGTCCACCGTCGGGATGACGCTGGTGGTGTTCTCCGCGTACTGCTCGCCGGATTCCTCGGCGAGCGCGCGGAGGTTGCCGAGCTGGGCCAGCGCGTTGGCGTGCCGGGCTTCGAGAGAGGCGATCTCGCGCTCCAGCTGCTCGCGGCGCCAGGCGACCTTCTCCTCGAGTTCGACCTCGGCGAGCCGCACCCGTTCCCGCATGACGGTGAGCGTCTCCTCACTCTGCCGCGTGGCGGTCAGCCGGATCTCCTCGGCGGCCTTGACGGCCTCTGCGCGGATGGCCTGTGCCTCCTCACGCGCGCCGGCCGCGCGTTCTGCGGCGGCCGCGGCGTCCTTGTCCGCCTGCGCGAGCCGCTCGGCGATGGCGTCGTCGGCCGCCTTGGCATGGGCCGCCAGGTCAGCGGCGGACCGCTCCGCTGCCCGCTCGGTCTCGAGCTTCAGCTCGATGGCCTGCCGTTCGGCCTCCTTGAGGATGCGGTTGGCGTCTGCGCGGGCGGATTCGACGATGCCCTGGGCCTGCGCGGTGGCCCCGTCGACCAACGTCTTGGCGCGGATGCGGGCGTCCCCGAGGATCAGGTCGCTGTCGCGCCGTGCGGTCTCCAGCACGGCCTTGCCCGCCTCGGCCTGCTCCTGGCGCAGCTGGCGCAGGCCCGCGAGCCCGGTGAGCCGCACGTCGTCCGCCTCCTGCTGGGCGGATTCGCGCAGCGCCGCGGCCGTGCGGCGCGCCTCGGTCTTGATGCGCTCGGCCTCGTGCTGGGCACGGTCGACGAGGTCCCCGGCCTGCGCCTCTGCGGCCTTGAGGAGCCCGGCGGCGTGGGCGCCGAGGCGGGTGAAGTCGGTGTCGCCGACGGTGTCGCGCACGTAGCGTGTCTCGCGGGCGTGCTCACGGACCTGCATCTTGAGCTCGGCGACCCTGTTCTCCAGCTCCCGCACGTAGCTGTCGACAGAATGCTTGTCGTAGCCGAGCATCGAGTTCGGGAAGCTGCCCACCGCTGAGGCCCTGTCGTCGAACAGGTTGAGTCCGGTCTCCTCGGTCTCGAGGTCCTGGGGTTCGGTCACCGTGCCATCCTTCCGTCTGACTGTCTACGAGCGTAGTCGGTCCACACGGCCAGCCACCGGGACCGACACGAGGGGGGCGGGACGGATCCACCGTCCCGCCCCCTCGTCGGTCGTCGGTGCGGGCTCAGTGCGCCGCGGGCTCCTTCGGGAGCTCGACGAGCTCGAGCAGCACGCCGCGGGCGTCCTTGGGGTGCACGAAGTTGATGCGGGAGCCGCCGGTGCCGCGCTTGGCCTCGGGGAACAGCAGCCGCATGCCGCGCTCCTTGAGGGTCTCGCTGACCTTGTCGAGGTCCGCCACGCGGTAGGCCAGCTGCTGCATGCCGGGGCCGTTGCGGTCGATGAACTTGGCGATGGTCGAGTTCTCGTTCAGCGGCGCGAGCAGCTGGATCTTGGCGTTCTCCTCGCCCTGCGCGCCGGTGCCCATCATGGCCTCGGCGACACCCTGCTCCTCGTTGACCTCGCGGTGCAGCTCGCGCCAACCGAAGGTCTCGGTGTGGAACTTGACGGCCTCGTCGAGGTCCGGGACGGCCAGGCCGACGTGATCGATGCAGATGAACAGATCAGAGTTTTCCATGGCCCCAGCTTCCCACAGGGCCCCTGGCCACTGACGGCGGGGGTGGCGCTGTCAGTTGGCCAGCGCCGCGTCGACCAGCGCCTTCGCCGCCACCTGCACCTCGGCGAGGTGCGCCTCCGACTTCAGCGACTCCGCGTAGATCTTGTACTTGTCCTCGGTGCCGGAGGGGCGCGCGGCGAACCAGGCGTGGTCCGTGGTCACCTTGATGCCGCCGATGGCCGCATCGTTGCCGGGGGCGTGCGACAGGACCGTGCGGATGGGCTCACCGGCCAGTTCGTCGACGGTGACGTCGGCGCGGCCGAGCTGGCCCAGGCGCGCCTTCTGCTCACGGTTGGCGTCGGCGTCGACACGGGCGTAGTAGGACTTGCCGAACTCCGCCTCGAGCTCGGCGTAGTGCTCGCTGGGCGTCTTGCCGGTCACGGCGATGATCTCCGAGGCGAGCAGTGCCAGCAGGATGCCGTCCTTGTCGGTGGTCCAGGTGCGGCCGTCGAGCGTAAGGAAGGAGGCGCCGGCCGACTCCTCGCCGCCGAAGCCGAGCGAGCCGTCGGTCAGGCCCGGGACGAACCACTTGAAGCCCACGGGCACCTCGACCAGCCGACGGCCGAGCTTGGCGGCGACCTTGTCGATCAGCGAGCTCGACACGAGCGTCTTGCCGATCCCGGCCTGCGACGACCAGCCGGGGCGGTGCGCGAACAGGTAGTTGATGGCGACGGCGAGGTAGGCGTTGGGGTTCATCAGCCCGGCGTCGGGCGTGACGATGCCGTGGCGGTCCGAATCGGCGTCGTTGCCCGTCGCGACAGAGTACCTGCTGCGCTGCGACACCAGGGACGCCATGGCGTTGGGCGAGGAGCAGTCCATGCGGATCTTGCCGTCGGTGTCGAGCGTCATGAACCGCCAGGTGGGGTCCACCGTCGGGTTGACGACCTCGATCGGCAGCCCCTGCTCGGCCAGGTACTGCCAGTACTGCACGGAGGCGCCGCCCATGGGGTCTGCACCGTGGGTGAGCCCGGCCGACTTGATGGCGGGGAAGTTCAGCACCTGTGCGAGCTCTGCGCAGTACGGGGTGCGGTAGTCGTAGCGCTGGATGTCGCCGGCGATCCGCTCGTACGGCGTGCGCTTGACGGCGCCCATGTCAGAGAGCAGTTCGTTGGCCCGGGCCGCGATGACCTTGGTGGCGTCGGTGTCCGCCGGCCCGCCCGTCGGCGGGTTGTACTTGAAGCCGCCGTCGCGCGGCGGGTTGTGCGACGGCGTCACGACGATGCCGTCGGCCTGCGCGCCGCGGGCGTCGTTGTGGCGGATGATCGCGCGCGACACCGCGGGGGTCGGGGTGTACTCGTCCTCGCGCTCCGCGAGAACCTGGACGCCGTTGGCGTGCAGCACCTCGAGCGCGGTCTTCCACGCCGGGAGCGACAGGGCGTGGGTGTCCTTGCCGATGAACAGCGGGCCGGTGGTGCCCTGCGCGGCGCGGTACTCGACGATGGCCTGCGTGGTGGCCGCGATGTGCGCCTCGTTGAAGGCGGTGTCCAGCGACGAGCCGCGGTGGCCCGAGGTGCCGAAGACGACCATCTGGTCGGGGTTCGACGGGTCCGGGGTGCGGTCGTAGTAGGCGGCGAGAAGCTCGTCGACGTTGATGAGGTCGGATTCCTGGGCCGGCTGGCCGGCGCGCTCGTGTGCCATGGCAGTCATCCTAATCAGAACAGCACGGAGGCGAGCCGGCGGCGGGCCTTGAGCACGACCGGCTCGGTGCGCCCCGCGACCTCGAACAGCTCCAGGAGCCGCACGCGGATCTGGTCGCGCTGGTCCGCGTCCGACTCCGCGGCCAACCCGAGGAGCCGGTCGAAGGCCTCCTCGTAGCGACCGTTGATGACCTCGAGGTCTGCCGCGTCGAACTGCGCGGCGAGGTCGTCGGGGTCCGCGCCGGCGCGCTCGACGATCTCCAGCGCGTCGAACGAGGAGGACCGCTCCAGGAGCGCGCTCTGGGCGCGGCCGGCGATCACCTCGGCGTCGTGCGGGGTCTCCTTGAGGAGTTCGTCGAACTCCTTGACCGCCTGGGCGAAGTCGCCGGCCTGAAGGGCGGCGTCGGCCTTCGCGAAGCGCGGGTTGGCAGCCGCGGCCGCCGCCTCATCCGTGCCATTGCCATTGCCGGGCGCGGCGCCGCCGACCGGCTGGGCGCGACCCGTCATGCCGTTGGCGACGGCGAGCTGGGCGATCTGGTCGAGCACGGCGGAGATCTCCCCGCGCGACTTCGTGCCCTGGAACAGCGGCGCCATCTGGCCGCCGATGAGCGCCACGACGGTGGGCACGGCCTGCACGCCGAGCGCCTGCGCCAGGCGCGGCTCGGCGTCGACGTCCACGCGGGCCAACAGGAACCGGCCCTGCGCCGCGTTCACGAGGTCCGCGAGGGCGGACGAGACCGCCTGGCCATTGGGGTCGCGCGGCGAGAAGAACTCGACGATGACCGGGTGCTGGACGGACTTCGCGGCGAGGTCGTTGAAGCCCGCTTCCGTGACCGCGGTCACGTAGCCGCCTGCTGCGGTCTGGCCGGCTTCGGCGAGGGCGGAGAGGTCGACGGCGCCAGGGCGCGTGAAGTTCGCATCAGTCATGCGGCAATCCTATGGCCGATGCGCAGGGCCCGTCTCGCGCCAGAGGAGGTCTGAGCCGCTCCACGGCGTGCGGCCCACCTCGACGGTGAACGGCCCTCGCCGCATGAGCATGCCGCCGTCGTCGAGGATCTCGACCTCGACCCCGGCCAGGTCAGGGCTGCGCAGTTCGGGGTGCTCGCGGCGCAGGCGCAGCAGCGTGCGGTACCACTCGAGCATTCGCCCATGCTCCGCGTCCGTGCGCTCGTCCCACCGGAGCTTCGCGCTGGTGAACGTCTCCTCGGCCTGCGGGTCGGGCGTGGGGTCCGACCAGCCCATGTCCCGGAACTCCCTGGCGCGGCCCTCCGTGACGAACGGCGCCAGCTCCGGGCCCAGGTCGCTGAAGAAGGGGAACGGGCTGGACGCCGCCCATTCCTCGCCCATGAACAGCATGGGCGTGGACGGGCCCAGCAGGTACAACGCGGCGGCGGCCGCCTGGGCTGCGTGGCCGGCGTGCATGTGGAACCGGTCGCCGGTGGCGCGGTTGCCCACCTGGTCGTGGTTCTGGAGGCACACGACGAACGAGTGTCCGTCGTAGTGCGGCGACTCCGGGTCCACCGGCGCGCCCCAGGGCACGCCTCGGAACTGCGACACGCCGCCGTCGCGGACGAAGACGCGGGTGAGCGCCTTGGCGAGCGCTTCGGCCGAGCCGTAGTCGACGTAGTAGCCCTGCGTCTCGCCGCTGAAGTAGGCGTGGAGTGCGTGGTGGACGTCGTCGGCCCACTGGGCGTCCATGCCCATGGCCCCCGGCGAGCTGCCCACCGGCGACACCATCTCGGCGCGGTTCAGGTCGGACTCTGCGATCAGCGTCATCGTCCGGCCGGTCTCGCGCTCCCATTGCGCGACGCCGTCGGACAGCTCCGCGAGGAAGTGGCGCGGCGAGTCGTCCTTGAGTGCGTGCACGGCATCGAGCCGGAGGCCGTCGACGCCGACGTCGACCAGGAAGTACCGGGCCGAGCCGATGAAGTAGGCGCGCACCTCGTCGGCGCTTACGTCGTCGAGGTTGACCGCGTCGCCCCAGGGCGTGGTGTGCCGGTCCGTGAAGTACGGCCCGAACTTCGCCAGGTGGTTGCCCTCGGGGCCGAGGTGGTTGTGCACCACGTCGAGCACCACGCCCAGCCCGCGCTCGTGGGCGGCGTCGACGAAGCGGACGAGCGCCTCCTGGTCGCCGTAGGCGGCGTGGACCGACCAGGGCGCGACGCCGTCGTAGCCCCAGCCGCGGTCGCCGGCGAAGGACGCCAGCGGCATCAGTTCGACGGCGTCCACGCCGAGGTCGACCAGGTGGTCGAGGCGATCGATGGCGGCGTCGAGCGTGCCCTCGTCGGTGAACGTCCCGACGTGCAGCTCGTAGAGGACGCGGCCGAGGATCGGGAATCCGCGCCCGCCCGCGCCGCTGCGCCCGGCCGGGAACGGCCCTTCCACCCAGCGGCTGAGCCCGTGCACGCCGTCGGGCTGGCTGAGCGTCCGCGGGTCGGGGAAGGGCCCCTGGCCGTCGAGGACGAAGCCGTACCTGTCGCCATGCCGCAGCTCGACGTCGGAGACCCACCACCCCGGGCGGGCCGGATCCGGGTGCATCGGGTGCCGTGCGGTGCCCAGGTGGAGCTCGACGGTACCGGGGGTCGGCGCCCACACCTGTGCGCGGGTCACGAGGTCACTGCCACGAGGAGGGCGACGGGGAGCTCGGCCAGCACCTGGGCCAGCGGCTGGGCGCCGCCGTCGAACTCCAAGCCGGAGAGCGCGCACCGGTACCTGCCCTCGGGGAGGATGATCTGGTGCTCACCCCAGCCGCCGCGCTCCGCCAGCACCGACGGCAGGCGCGTGGCCGCTGCCACCGCGACGACCCCGAACCGCTCGGTGCCGCGGGCGAAGGCGACGGCGTGCCCCGTGGTGGTCGCCACGGGCGCGTAGGTGGAGCCCGGCCCGCGGAAGGCGTCGGCATGCGAGCGCCGCACCCGCAGCGTCCGGCTGGTGACCAGCAGCTTCTCCGCGTCCAGCGACGGCGGGGCCTCGGAGCGGTCGAGCTTCGTGAGCAACGCGGCGCGCGCCCCCAGGTCCACGGAGCGGCGGTTGTCGGGGTCGACCAGCGACAGGTCGACGACCTCGCAGCCCTGGTAGACGTCGGGCACGCCCGGCATCGCGAGCTGGATCAGCTTCGCGCCCAGCACGTTGGTGCGCACCGTGGGCCCGGTCACCTCGTCGAAGGCCGCCCAGGCGGCGCGGCACCGCTGGTCCGCCAGGCCCGCGTGGGCGAGGTCGCGGACGGCGGCCTCGTAGGCCTCGTCCGGCGAGGTCCACGTCGTGTGCCGCTTGGCCTCACGCATGGCCTTGGTGAGGTAGCCGTCGAGCCGCTCCTCGGTGATGGGGCGCACGGCGGCCAGGGTCTGCCACACCAACAACTCGGTCGCCCCGTCGACCAGCGGCGAGCGCACGTCCTCCGTGGCCGAACGCAACTCGGTCAGGCACGTCTCCCACGCCCTGGCGTGCTCGAGCAGCGCGGCGAGCCTGGCGCGGACGTCCTCGGACCGCTTGGTGTCGTGCGTCGACAGCGTGGTCATGGTGGCGGGCCAATCGGTGGCCAGCGTCTCGCTGAAGTCGTGGAAGGCGTCGGGCGAGATGCCGACGATCGTCGGCTCGCTGCCCACCTCGTTGACCCCGACGAACCGGTTCCACCGGTAGAAAGCGGTGTCCTCCTTGGCCTTGGCCATGACGGGCCCGCACGTCTGCGCGAAGCGGATCATGAACTCGGCACGCAACGCCGGCACGTCCGGTGGGCTGTCGGGCAGCTCCGTGGTGACCGGGTGCGTGGTGACGGGGGGCAACGTCTCGGCGCCGCCGCCGTCGCCGGTGGGGTCCTGGCCGCAGACCAGCGACACGATGAGGTCGAGCGTGGCCTGCTCGTCCTCGTCGAGCTCGGGGCGCGCCCGGTCGGCGGCGTCGCGCACCACCGCGGACTCGGCGTCACTGGCGGGCAGCCCGGGCTCGAGGTAGGCGCGGTAGCGGTCCATGTGGATCAGGAGCCGGCGGATGGCGCGGTCGATGGCGCGCCGGGTGTGGTCGTGCAGCCGCAGGTCCGAGTCGCAGATGGCCACGGCGATCGACGTCAGGCGGTTGACCTCGGCGAACAGGATTGAGCTGACCAGTTCCTCCTTGGCGTGCTGCAGGACCTGCCCGAACCACCCCTCGGAGGTGTCGGCCACGCGCTCCCAGATGTCGTTGAGCCGGGGCAGCTGCGTGGGGTCGTGGAACAAACCCGCCACCCGTAGCAGCGCGTCGTAGCCGGTGGTGCCTGCACAGCGGGACCCCGAGGGGAGCTGCTCGTGCGGTTCGAGGATCTTCTCGACGACGACCCAGCAGCCGCCGGTGGCGCGGTGCAGCATCTGCAGGTACCCGCGTGGGGTGGCCAGCCCGTCGGGGTGGTCGATGCGGAAGCCGTCGATGAGCCCCTCGTCGAACAGCTGGAGGAGCTTGGCGTGGCTGGCCTCGAACACGGCGGGGTCCTCCACGCGGATGGCGGCGAGCGTGTCGACGTCGAAGAAGCGGCGGTAGTTGAGTTCCTCGTTGCCCACCTTCCAGTACGCGAGGCGGTACCACTGCTGTTCCAGCAGGTCGACCAGCGGGAGGCGCTCGGTGCCCGGGCGCACAGGGAAGACGTGGTCGTGGTAGACGACGACGGGCTCGCTGCCGTCGTGGGACTCGCGCGTCTCGAGGCGGATCGTCCCGTCTGCCAGTTCGTCGCCGATCCGGCGACCGAGGACGGGCATGAGGATGGCGCGCGAGCGCGTCAGGTCGATGTCGAACCACCCGGCGTACTCGGACTCCGCCCCCGAGCGCAGCACGTCCCACAGGGCACGGTTGCGCCACAGCGGCGTGGGTACCGCCATGTGGTTGGGCACCACGTCGACGATGATGCCCAGGTCATTGCCGTGCGCGGTGGCCACGAGGCGGCGGAAGGCCTCCTCGCCGCCGCAGTCCTCCGAGATGCGCGCATGGTCCACCACGTCGTAGCCGTGCAGCGAGCCGGGCACCGCCTGGAGGATCGGTGAGCAGAACAGGTGGGTCACGCCGAGCGAGGCCAGGTACGGCACGTGCCGGGCCGCGTCGTCGAACGAGAAGCCCGCGTTCAGTTGGACGCGGTACGTGGACGTGGGAAGGGCAAATGCGGACTGGGGCACTTCTTCAGCATAGGCGCGGCTAGGGTTCGACCATGAGCGAAATCCCCGACGGCTCCGACCCCACCGAGCTGGCCCACTGGCTGTTCGACCAGGCCCGGCAGGGTGAGACGCAGCGGCTGGGCGCCTATGTCGACGCCGGCGCCCCCGTCGACCTCACCGACGCCGACGGAAACACGCTGCTGATGCTGGCGGCCTACCACGGGCACGCGGACACCGTGCGCGCGCTGGTGGCCAGGGGCGCGAACCCCGACGCGTTGAACGACAGGGGCCAGTCGCCGTTGGCGGGCGCGGTGTTCAAGCAGGCCGACGACGTGGTGGCGGCACTGCTGGACGCCGGGGCGGACCCGGACGCGGGCGAGCCGTCCGCGCGGGCGACCGCGCAGCTGTTCGGCGTCACGCTCAGGGAGCGCTGACGGGGTAGCCGTTCTCCGTGAGGCCGGTGTAGCCGTCGAGCATGAGGCGGATGCGCCGCGCCGACAGTTCGATGACGTGGTGGTCGAGGTCCTCCGGGGCCACCCAGTGGATGGCCACGATCTCGCGGTCGTCGGTGCCCAGCCGCGAGACGGTGTCGTCGTCCAGGACGCCGCCGTCGAAGACGAACTCCACTGCGTCCGACCACCCCAGGTAGGGCGGCATCCAGTCGACGAGCAGCGGCTGGCCGAAGCGCACCTCGATGCCCAGTTCCTCGAGGCATTCGCGTTCGCCGCCCAGCTTCGGCGACTCCCCGCGCTCGACGACGCCCCCGGGCAGTTCCCAGTCCTTCTTGTACGAGGTCTCCAGGAGCAGCACGCGGCCCTCCGCATCGCGGAACAGTGCGTGCGAGATCAACCGCTTGGTCGGCAGGATCGAGTCGAGGACGCCGGAGAACCCGATCTCGCCGTAGACGGTGTCGACGGCGAGCCGGGCGTAGACGAGGATGTCGCGGTAGACGCCCTGCTCCGGCTCGATCGCCGAGCGGAGCCTGCCCTCCAGGCGGAACCCGGCGCGGTGGAGCGCCACGCGCGCCGCAGTGTCCCATTCCGGCAGCTCGACCTGGAGTCGGCGCAGGTCGTGCGCCAGGATCGCGTCGTCGGACGCCAGCGAGATGGCCCGCTGCAGCGTGTCGACGTCGACGGCCTGCTCCTCCCAGCGGAGCGTGCCGACGCCGCCGCTGATGTCGACGGAGACCCTGAAGTCGCTCACTGACCCGAGGCCCTGCGCAGCCACACCGAGCCCAGCGGGGGCACGGTGACGTTGGCGCGCGCCGGCCAGTGGCCCCACGGCTCGTCGACGGCGTGCACCTCGCCGAGGTTGCCGTACTCGCCGGAGCCGTCGTAGATCGGCGCGTCGGTGTTGAGGATCTCCTCCCACGAGCCGCCTGCCGGCAGGCCGATCTCGTAGTCCTCGAGCGGCTCAGGGGAGAAGTTCGTGACGCAGGCGACGTGGTTGCCGTGGGTGTCGTGGCGCACCCAGCTCAGCGCGTTGTGGCCGCCGTCGTCTGCGTTGATCCAGCTGAAGCCCTCCGGTTCGTTGTCCAGTTCGTAGAGCGCGGGGTTGGCGCGGTAGGTGAGGTTGAGGTCGCGGAAGAGGCGCTGCAGCCCGCCGTGGCCCCACAGCTCGCTGACCCACCACTCCAGCGAGACGGACTCGTTGAACTCGGGACGCTGGCCGAACTCGCACCCCATGAACAGCAGCTGCTTGCCCGGGAAGGACCACATGAAGGAGTAGAACGCGCGCAGCGTGGCGAACTTGCGCCAGTCGTCCTGCGGCACCTTGTTGATCATCGACCCCTTGCCGTGCACGACCTCGTCGTGGCTGATCGGCAGGATGAAGTTCTCCGAGTACTGGTAGACCATCGCGAACGTCAGCAGGTTGTGCTCGTACTGGCGGTACACGGGGTCGAGCTGCAGGTAGCGCAGCGAGTCGTTCATCCAGCCCATGTTCCACTTGAACCCGAAGCCGAGGCCGCCCTGGTGCACCGGCTTGGTGACGCCCGGGAAGCTGGTGGACTCCTCCGCGATCATCAGCACGCCGGGTTCGCGTTCGTACAGGTGCCGGTTGACGTAGCGCAGGAAGTCGATGGCCTCGAGGTTCTCCCGGCCGCCGTGCTCGTTGGGCACCCACTGACCCTCCTCGCGCGAGTAGTCGAGGTACAGCATCGAGGCGACGGCGTCGACGCGCAGGCCGTCGACGTGGAACTCCTGGATCCAGTACAGGGCGTTGGACACCAGGAAGCTCTTCACCTCGTTGCGGCCGTAGTTGAAGATGTAGGTGCCCCAGTCCTGGTGCTCGCCCTGACGGGGGTCGGCATGCTCGTAGAGCGCGGTGCCGTCGAAGCGGCCAAGCGCCCAGTCGTCCTTGGGGAAGTGGCCCGGCACCCAGTCCATGATCACGCCGATGCCCGCCTGGTGGAGGCGGTCGATGAGGTAGCGCAGGTCGTCGGGCTTGCCGAAGCGGGAGGTGGGGGAGAAGTAGCCGGTGACCTGGTAGCCCCAGCTGGGCTCGAACGGGTGCTCCGCGACCGGCATGAACTCGACGTGCGTGTACCCCTGCCACTTGACGTAGCTGACCAGTTCCTCGGCCAGGTCGAGGTAGCTCTTGCCCTTGCGCCAGCCGCCGAGGTGGACCTCGTAGATGCTCATCGGCTCGGCATGGGCCTTGGCCTGGCGTCGTCTGGCGACCCACTCGTCATCGGACCAGATGTACTTCGACTCGTAGACGATCGACGCGTTGGCGGGGGCCTGCTCGGAGAACTTGGCCATGGGATCGACCTTCTCCAGCCACTGCCCGTCTGCCGTCTCGATCCGGAACTTGTACAACGTGCCCTCGCCGAGCCCCTCGATGAAGGTGGCCCACACGCCTGAGCCGGGCACCAGGTGGAGCGAGTCGCCCGTCCACCAGTTGAAGTCGCCGATGACCTGCACGGAGCGCGCGTTGGGCGCCCACACGGCGAAGCGGACGCCCGTGACCTCGCCCCGCTCAGGGTGGTGGACCGTGACGACCTTGCTGCCGAGCCGCCGCCACAGCTCTGTGTCGCCGCCGTTGTGGAAACCCTCGAAGTCCCACCCGGTCAGTCCGCCGAACTGGTCGTGCGTCATGTCATTGCTCCTTCATGCAGCCGTGTGCGTCAATCTATCGTGCCCATGGGTGCGGCGCAGGTGGACGGTACCCTCGGCCGGCCCGGTTCAGGCCTCGCTCACGAAGGCGAGCCACCGCTGGACGAGCCCGTCGGGGTCCGCGGCCCCGATGAGGTGGTTGCTGTCGAAGTCGGGCGCCTCGAGCAGGGCCCGGAGCATGGGTTCGAACACCGGTGCCCAGGGCTCCTCCGGGTGGCGGCCAGAGCGTCGGGCGACCTCCTCGGCCGCCCCCAGGAAGCGCGCGGCGTAGTCGGCGTGGCCCAGCTGCTGGTGGGCCAGCGCGAGGCAACGCATGGCCACGACCTCGTGGCCCGTGTGGCAGCCCACCTCGTCGAGTCGGCTCAGCACGGTGGTGGCCATGCCGAGCGCGGCTGCGGGCTGTCCCTCGGCCAGTTCGACGACGGCGGCATCGGCGGCGACGTGCACCGCCGCCGTCCCCATGGGGTGACGCGCGGACAGCTCCAGCATCTCGTCGACGTTGACGCGCGCCTGGGCCAGCCGCCCCAGCCGCACGAGGGGCTCGACGAGCCGGCCGAGCGCCACGACCAGGTCCCGGGGCTCGCCCGAGCGGCGCAGCGTCGCGACGGCGCGGAAGCCCAACTCGACGGCCCTGGCCGGGTCGCCCTCCGCGTCGGCCGTGGCCACCTCGCAGCCCAGCGCCAGCGCCTCGAGGACGGGGTCCGGCTCGGCCGCCCGCATGGCCTGGCCCGCGCAGCGGGCCGCCTCCTCGACGTGCAACGCGGCGGCGTGCAGGCAGCCCAGGGTGCACCACCCGTCGACCACCAGCCGGCTGTGGTACCAGGGGGTGGCCTCCGCCGCCCGCAGCGCGGCCTCGAGCGCAGGCGGGTCCGCCTCCCCGGTCAGGACGAGCAGGCCACCGAGCGCGATGCGCAGGGCGACGGCGTCGTCGGGATGTGCGGAGGCAAGCGCGCCGCGCAGCACGCGGACGCCCTCCGGGATGCGGGCGGTGGCCAGCCAGAACGGCTCGAGCCAGGGCAGCAGCACGCCGGGGTGTCCCATGTCGCAGGAGATCGCCACGGCGCGCAGCACCGCGGGCTCGTCGTCGACGAGGGCCTGGACCGACGGTTGGGCGCCGTCGGGTGGCCGCACGAGGTCGGTCACGGCGTCGAGCAGCGCGTCGCGGGCAGCCTCGTCGGAGCCGCCCAACGCCTGCGCCACCGGCGGCAGGACGAGGAAGTGGTCCGAGTGCGTCGGGCCGGTGACCAGGCCGGCGTCCACCAGTTCCACCAGGGCGTCGGGGTGGCGGCTCAACGCGTCCACGAGGCGTCCGCTCACCAGGCCCGCCGCCTCCGCCATGGCCCCGAGCAGGAGTTGGGCCTCGGGCGAGCAGTTCGACACCGCCCACGCCACGACGTCGGGGATGCTGCGCCGGGGGTCGCGGTTCGCCGTGAAGGTGGCGAGGGTGCCCGGGGAGCGGCGCAGCTGTTCGACGAGCCTGGCCGGTGTCGACACGCGCACCCTCGCCGCCAGCAGTTCGATCGCCAGTGGGAGGCCGCCGCTCAACCGGCACAGTTCCCGGATGTCCTCCTCGGCGCCGTCGAGGTCGATGTCGGGCCGCATCCTGCGGCAGTGCCGGACGAAGAGGCGCTCGGCGGGTGACGAATCGTCGGAGTCCATCGGCAGGGGTGGCTCGGCGATCGCCAACTCGGGGGGCAGTCCGACCGGTTGCCGAGCCGTCACCAGCAGCGTCGCCTCGGGCGCCCGCTGGAGCAGGTCAGTGGCGAGGTCGGCGAAACCCTCGAACTCCTCGGCGTTGTCAGCCACCAGCACGCAGGGCCCCGCGGCGGCCAGCACGGCGGCGGGGTCGCCGTCGGAACTCAGCTGCAGGGCCCGACACCAGGATTCCAGCGCGTGGTGCGGGCTCGACACCCGCATGAACTCGGTGGCGGCGACACGACGCGACGCGGCCCCGAGCCGCTCGACGACCGCCCCGCACAGCGCCGACTTGCCGATGCCGCCCAGCCCGTGCAGCGTGACGAGGCGGTGGGAGTCGACGGCCTGCAGCACGCGGTCGATGAGGTCGTCGCGCCCGAGGAGCTCGGTCGGCGGCACGACGGCCCCGCGCGCCGTGGGCTGGGTGACGGGCGAGGGGAGCCGATGGTTGAGGACGTCGCGCTGGAGCGCGGCCAGCTGCGGGGACGGCTCGACGCCCAACTCGTCGAGCAACGTGCGGCGCGCCTGCTGGTAGGTCTCCAGCGCCGCGTGTGGCTGCCCGGCGTGGTACTGCGCGGCCATCAGCCTCGACCAGGAGGCCTCGTCGAGCGGGTCGTCGGCGACGAGGGCGCGGGCCTCCTCGACGGCCCGGTCGGCGCGTCCGCTGCGGAACAGTGCGATGACCTGGTCGCGCCGGGCGGCGAGCAGCCGTTCGGCGATGGCGCGGCGGGCCTGGTCCAGCGCCGGCGTGAGGTCCAGTCCGGCCAGGAGCGGGCCGGAGGCCAGCGAGAGCGCCCTTTCCAGCACGTCGAGGGCCTGGTCGGGATCGGCGCTGCGCAGCAGCGACTGGGCCCGGGTGACCAACGCCTCGAACAGCCCGGCGTCGACGTCACTGATGCTGCAGCCCAGGGTGTAGGTGGCGCCCTCCCGGACGATGCCGATGCCGACGGCGTCGAGGATCTTGCGCAGGCCGGAGATGTGGACCTGGAGCGCGTTGTGCACGCTGTCGGGTGGGTCGTCCCCCCCACACCGCGGCCACGAGGTCGGGTACCGGGACGGGCCTGCCGGGCCGCAACGCGAGGGCGGCGAGGAGCACGCGCTGCCGGGTCCCCGTCAGTGCGGGGCCAGCACCATCGGCGCCCAGGACCCGCACCGGGCCGAGCAGTCGAATCCGGCAACCCCGCTCCACGGGCACATCGTCGCACGTCGGAGCGCGTTTCGCGGCCGGACCGGGAAGGAAACTTTAAGAATCCCTTAAGCCCCCTGACAAGGATGTGCTCAGGTCACCGTTGATTGGGGGAGACGACATGACGATCACATCAGTAGGTGACATCGCGGCGAGGTCCCTCGCAGTCGATGCGGCCCGTGCCGGCGACGACCGGGCCTTCGCTTCTCTGCTGGAGCCACACCGCCACACGCTGTGGTCGGTGTGCCTGCGCATCACCAACGATCCGCGCGACGCCATGGACGCCTTGGCGCACACCTTCGGGAACGCGAGGAGGGCCATGGCCGACTACGGCGGCTCGATGCCGTTCGGGCAATGGCTGAGCCTGGTGGCAGCCGGGACCGCCCGCGCGGTGGCCTGGCACCGCCAGCGCAGCCCGGAGCCGCCCAGGCAGGCGGCGTTGCCCGTGCCGGTGTGCACCGATGCCGGGGAGCTGCGGCTGCGGGTGGCGTTGGACGGGTTGCCCGTGGTGATTCGTGAAGCACTGGCGCTTCGCGAGATCTGCGGCCTCACCTATGAACAGATCGCCGCACATCAGGTGGTGGGTATCCACACGGTCAAGGCCCGGCTGAGCAGGGGTGGCGGGATTCGTCCGCTCCAGGGGGCGCCGGCCCTCGACCGCACCCGCTTCGACCAGTTGCTGCGGGCCGTGCTGGTGCGCCACAGGTTGGTGGCCGCGGGCGCGGTTCAGCCCAGCGTGTCGAGGTAGCCCAACGGCACGCCGAGCAGGTGGGGGCGGTAGCGCGCCTCGTACGTGACCTCGTATGCGGCCTTGTCGATCTCGTAGGCCGCCACCAGGGTCCGGTCGGCTTCCTGCCCGTAGCCGCGCAGGAACGCCGACCGGCACTGGGCCAGCCAGTGGTCGTCCGCGCTGCCGGCGGCCGCCGCGTAGGCGAAGGAGCGCAGCATGCCCGCGACGTCGCGCAACGGCGAGTCGGGCAGCCTGCGTTCCTCGATCGACTTGAGCGGTTCGCCCTCGAAGTCGACGTAGATCCAGCGCCCGTCGCTGAGCAGGACCTGACCCAGGTGGCAGTCACCGTGTACCCGCTGCGTCGGCACCGCGTGCCCGGCCACCTGCCGGAACACGGCCTCCGCCTGCCCCGAGTAGCGCTCGACGGCCGGCACCTCGCGGGCGACGGCGGCGAAGCGCCGTCGGAAGTCGTCGGCGAGGCGGTCCCCGTCGATGCTGGAGGTGGGGAAGTGCTCGGCCAGCCGGTGGTGGACGGTGGACAGTGCCACGCCGAGCGCCTCCGCGTGCCCGGCGAAGCTGCGGCCCTCTGACGCGTACTGCGAGGCCAGCACGTAGCCGTCCTCCGGGTTGGTCAGGGCCTCGAGGAACACGGCGTAGTCAGTGCCGTCGACGCGCCACGAGCCGTAGAGCTCGGCGACGACCCCGCTGCCGGCGAGCGCCCGGTGCACCTCCACGTCGGCGTTGACGCCCGCCTCCAGCCGGCGGAACACCTTCGCCAGCAGTTGGCTGCCGTAGAAGATGCTCGTGTTGGATTGCTCGCCGGTGTAGCGCCGCGCGGGCAGGCCCTCGGGCACGTCGCGGAGGCGCTCGAAGCCCGGCGCGCCGGCACGCAGCAGGTCCAGCAGCACCGCGCCGTCGTCGCACGCGTCGATGGGCTCGTCGTCGCCCCGGTACAGCAGCGGGATGAGGAAGCGCTCGTGGTGCCCGTCGTCGTAGGCCACCACGAGCACCGCAGGACGCAGCCGCACCTCGGCGTCGGCCGAGGGCAGCCAGCTGCCGAACTCGACGTCGACCGGCCTGCCGTCGCGCCCGGAGAACCAGCGTTGCGTCAGCGCCAGTTGCCAGAGCCGTTCGACCGAGTCGTTCATTCTGCCGTCACGTGGAAGACGTGGGCCGGCTGGCCCGGGTAGAGGCGCACGTACGCCTCCCGGCCCCACTGGTACTCCTGGCCGGTCAACAGGTCGTGGACGGCGACGGTGGCGCGGCCGGGGAAGCCCAGCGCGTCGAAGTCCAGCATCACCGGGGATTCGACGGTGTTGTCCTGGTCCAGCGAGCACACCACGAGGACCACGTCGTCCGCGTCGTGCTTGGAGTAGGCGATGACCTGGTCGTGGGCGGCGTGGTGGAAGTGGATGTCGCGCAGCTGTTGCAGGGCCGGGTGCTGTTCGCGGATCTCGTTGAGGCGACCCAGGAGCAGGTTGAGGTTCGGCTCGGCGTTGAAGTTGCGGGGGCGGTACTCGTACTTCTCGGAGTCGAGGTATTCCTCCTTGCCCGGCGCGAGCGGCTGGTGCTCGAACAGCTCGTAGCCGGAGTAGACGCCCCAGGTGGGCGACAGCGTCGCGCCCAGGATGGCGCGGATGGAGAACGCGGCGGGATTGCCCGACTGGAGGTAGAACGGATTGATGTCGGGGGTGTTGACGAAGAAGTTGGGCCGGTAGTAGGACGCCATCTCCTGCGACAGTTCGGTGAGGTACTCCTCGAGCTCCCACTTGGCGTTGCGCCAGGTGAAGTACGTGTAGCTCTGCTGGAAGCCGACCTTGCCGAGCGCAGCCATCATCTGCGGCTTCGTGAACGCCTCGGCGAGGAAGATCACCTCGGGGTTGGTCTCGTAGACGCGGCTCATCAGCCAGTCCCAGAACTCCACCGGCTTCGTGTGGGGGTTGTCGACGCGGAAGACGGAGACCCCGCGGTCGATCCAGAAGCGCACGATCCGCAGCACCTCGTGGTAGATGCCCACCGGGTCGAGGTCGAAGTTGATCGGGTAGATGTCCTGGTACTTCTTGGGCGGGTTCTCCGCGTAGGCGATGGTGCCGTCCATCCGGGTGGTGAACCACTCCGGGTGCTCCTCGACCCACGGGTGGTCCGGCGAGGCCTGCAGCGCCAGGTCGAGGGCGACCTCCAGGCCGAGCGAGCGGGCCTTGGCGACGAACCGGTCGAAGTCGTCGAAGTCGCCGAGGTCGGGGTGGATCGCGTCGTGGCCACCGTCGGCGGAGCCGATCGCCCACGGTGAGCCCGGGTCCTGCGGGCCGGGGGTGAGCGAGTTGTTCTTGCCCTTGCGGAAGGCGCTGCCGATGGGGTGGATGGGGGGCAGGTACACGATGTGGAAGCCCATGGCCGCAGCGGCCTCCAAGCGCTCGTGCGAGGAGTCGAACGTGCCGGAGTGCCAGGTGCCGTGCTCGTCGACCCACGCGCCCTGCGAGCGGGGGAAGAACTCGTACCACGACGAGTACAGCGCGCGGCGTCGCTCGACCCGGATGGGGTAGTCGGGCGTGGGGGAGACCAGCTCGCGCGGGCCGAACCGCGCCATCGCGCGCTGGATCGGCCCCGAGGTGACCAGCTCGAGGATCTCGTCGACCTCCGTGTCGGGCGTGATGGTCTCGGCCGCGCCGCGCAGCAGATGGGCGGCGCCCGCGACGCGGAGCTGGTCGGCGTGCTGGGCGGCCCGTTCGAGGAGGGCGCGGCCCTCCATGCAGACCAGCTCGACGTCGACGCCCACCGGCAGCTTCTTCTCCGCCGCGTGACGCCACGTGCCCCACGGGTCCGACCAGCCCTCGATCCGGAAGCTCCAGTCGCCCTCCGCCGCCATGCGGACGTGTGCCTGCCAGATGTCCAGGCCCATGGGCTCGACCTGCTTCATGTCGACGCGGCGCTGGGTGCCGCCGGGCGAGGTCAGGATGACCGACGCGTTGACCGCGTCGTGGCCCTCGCGGAACACGTTGGCCTGGATCAGGATGCGTTCGTGCACCACGGCCTTGACGGGGTAGGCCCCGCCTTCGAGAACTGGGGTGACGCCGGTGACCGGGATGCGGCCGAGGCCGCCGTCGGTCCGGACGATGCGCTTGCTTACACGGGGCGAGAGGTCCTCAGTCACGCCGCCAGCCTAGCTGTTGGAGGTGCCGCCCGGAATGAGGTCATAGGACGACGGCTCGGCCTCGGCCTGCAGCGCGAGCAGCTCCTTCGAGTTGGTCGGCACGCTGACGCGCATGAGGGCGACGGTGCGTCCCGGGATGTCGAACTCGCCCAGCGCGGGGAGTTCCCCCTCCGGCAGTTCGCCGTCGTCGCCCGAGTGCCAGATCACCTCGTAGCCGTTGCCCCACGGCATGGTGGGCAGCACGATGCGCTGCGGTTCCGGGTCGGAGTTGAACCAGGTGAGGAAGCCCTCGTGGTCGTTCGAGACGTACATGCCGAGCAGCCGGCGGCCGCCGTCGTGCCAGGCGTCCTGGCCCATCTCGCCGTAGCGGCCGTCCATCCAGGTGAGGTCCACGCGCTGCAGGTTCTCGCCGTGCTCGTTGATGATCTCGGTGTGGTAGGCGTAGTCCGTGGGCCGGAAGGCGCAGTGCCGCTGGCGGATCGCGATGAGGTCGCGGATGCGGTCGCGCACCGCCTTCCACTCCGGCGAGATGTCCCAGTTCACCCACGAGATGGGCGAGTCCTGGCAGTAGGCGTTGTTGTTGCCCTTCTGCGTGCGGCCGAACTCGTCACCGGCGGTCAGCATCGGGGTGCCGGCCGCCAGCAGTTGCGTGGCCATCAGGTTGAGGACCTGGCGGCGGCGCAGCGCATTGATCGCGGGGTCGGTGGTCTCGCCCTCCCACCCGTGGTTCCAGGAGCGGTTGTTGTCGCTGCCGTCGCGGTTGGCCTCGCCGTTGTCGAGGTTGTGCTTGACGTCGTAGCTGACGAGGTCGAGCATCGTGAAGCCGTCGTGGGCCGTGACGAAGTTGATCGACGACTGGGGGCTGCGGCCGGGCTGGTCGAACAGGTCGGGCGAGCCCGCCAGCCGCGTGGCGAGTTCCTGCACGCCGTGCACGGCGCCGCGCCAGTAGTCACGGACGTGGTCGCGGAAGCGGTCGTTCCACTCGTGCCAGCCCGGACCGAACGCGCCCACCTGGTAGCCGTAGGGCCCCACGTCCCACGGTTCGGCGATGATCTTGATGTCGTCGAACGTGGGATCTGCCGCCAGGAGGTGCTTGAAGGCGTGGTCCTGGTCGACGTGGTGGTTCTCGTCGCGGATCATCGTCGTGGCGAGGTCGAATCGGAAACCGTCGACGCCCATCTCCGTGACCCAGTAACGCATCGAGTCCAGCACCAGCTGGCGCACCATCGGGTGGGCGGTGTCGACCGAGTTGCCGGTGCCGGTCACGTCGTAGTCGTTGCGCAGGTCGTTGGTCAGCCGGTAGTAGGCGTCGTGGTCGATGCCGCGCATCGACAGCGTCGGCCCCTGGTGGCCGCCCTCACCGGTGTGGTTGTAGACCACGTCCAGCAGCACCTCGATGCCCGCCCCGTGCAGCGCGGTGACCATCTGCTTGAAGTGCGTGACCTGGTCGCCGACGGTGCCCCGGGGCGCGTAGAACGCGTGCGGCGCGAAGAAGCCCAGCGTGTTGTAGCCCCAGTAGTTGCGCAGGCCCTTCGCCACGATGAACGGCTCGGAGACGAAGTGGTGCAGCGGCAGGAACTCCACTGCGGTGACGCCGAGGTCGGTGAGGTACTCGAGGACGGCCGGGTCCGCCATGCCGAGGTAGGACCCGCGCAGGTGCTCGGGCACGCTGGGGTGCATCTTCGTGAAGCCGCGCAGGTGCGTCTCGTAGATGATCGTCTCGGACATGGGCCGTCGGCGGGCGATCGGCGTGGGCGGCGGCGTGTCCGCCACCACCACCGAGAGCGGCACTGCGCCGTAGGAGTCGCTGGTCGACATGGTGAACGGGTCGCCCGGCACGTGGTCGAGGATGGGCCCGCGGAAGTCGACGCCGCCACTGATGGCGCGGGCGTAGGGGTCCAGCAGCAGGCGGGCCGGGTTGAACCGGCTGCCCGCGCTCGGGTCCCAGGGGCCGTGCACGCGGAAGCCGTAGGCCTGGCCGGCGCGCACGCCGTCGATCTCTGCCGTCCAGACGCCGTGGTCGTCGGGGCCCATGTGGTGGTTGCGCTGTTGCCCCAGGTGGTCGACCAGCACGAGTTCGACGGCCGTCGCCCGGGGTGCCCACAGCCCGAACCGCGCGCCGGCGTCGGTGAGCCGGGCGCCGAGGGAGCTGGTGTCAGGTGCCGGGTGCGGGAACATGATGTCTTTCATTGGGGCGGAACGGCGCCCCATTGTGCCAGTGAATGCGGGTACCAGGTAAATCGTCGGCGCGTCTCGGCCCAACGGACACGCCGTAGGCTGGAACCATGTCCGTCTACCTCGACCATGCCGCGTCCTCGCCCATGCGCGGGGACATCATAACGGTGTTTTCGGAGTTGGGGGCTCTCGTCGGCAACCCGGCGTCGCTGCATCGCCCCGGCCAGCGGGCGCGCGGCGTGCTCGAGGAGGCGCGCGAGGAACTGGCGGCGGCGGTGGGGGCGCATCCCACCGAGGTCATCTTCACCTCAGGTGGCTCGGAGGCCGACAGCATCGCGGTCCTGGGTGGCTGGGCGCGCCGCCGCGACGACGGGCGCGCTCGCTGCCTGGTCACGGCCGTGGAGCACCCGGCGGTGCTGGGCGCGGTGGAGTGGGGCGCCGAGGCCATCCCGGTGACCGCTGACGGGGTGGCGGACGTTGCCGCCGCGGCTGAGGCGATCGACGAGCACGTCGGCCTGGTGTCGGTGATGGCCGTCAACAACGAGACCGGCATCGTGCAGCCGGTGGACCGGATCCGTGAGCTCGCCGCGCGCGTCGGCGCATGGACGCATTCGGACGCGGTGCAGGCCTTGGGGCACCTCCCGGTGGACTTCGCGGCGAGCGGGCTGGACATGATGTCGCTGTCGGCGCACAAGATCGGTGGCCCCGTGGGGGTGGGGGCGCTGCTGGCACGGCGCGAGGTCGTGCCCCGCGCCACCGGCCTGGGCGGCGGCCAGGAGCGCCAGGTGCGCTCGGGGACGGTGCCGGTGGTGCTGGCCGCGGCGTTCGCCCGCGCCGCGACGCTCGCCGTCGACTCCCTCGAGCTCGAGGCGCAGCGCCTACGTGGCCTGAGCCGCCGCATCGGCGGCGCGGCGGTGGCGGCGGGTGGCCGGTTGAACAGCCGCGACGACGGCGCGCCCCACATCGTCAACGTCACGTTCGACGGCATCAGGGCCGACGATCTCCTCTTCCTGCTCGACCAGCGGGGCGTGCACGCCTCCGTCGGGTCCGCCTGCAGGGCCGGCGTCCACCAGCCCAGCGACGTGCTGCTCGCGATGGGCCGCACGCCCGACGAGGCCACCCAGTCGCTGCGCTTCTCCGTCGGCTGGTCCACGACCGAGGCCGACGTCGACGAGCTCTGCCGCGTGCTCCCGGAGGCGCTGGCGCAGGCGCGCGCCGCCTTCTAGGGCCTCCTAGGCCAGCAGCACTGCCCCGGCGAGCCCGATCATGAGGATGATGGTGGTGGCGGCGCCGGCGAGGACGAACGGCTTCCCGCCGACGCTCAGCATGGATTTCACGTGCACGCCCAGCCCCAGCGCGAACATCGCGGCGGCGAGCAGCAGCTTCTGCAGCACGGCGGACGCGGCCAGCAGGGCGTCGGGGAGGATGCCCGCGGTGCGCACGAGCATCGCGGCGAGGAACCCCGCGATGAACAACGGGATCACCGGGGGGAGCTGCGTGGGGTGCTGACCGGCGCCGGCCGCAGCGACCGCACGGCGGCGGTTGGCCACCGCCAGCAGGGCCACCATCGGTGCCAGGCACAGCACGCGGGCCAGCTTGACGGTGACCGCGACGGGCAGCGCCTCGGCACCGATGAGGCCCGCCGCCGCCACGACCTGAGCCACCTCGTGCGTCGAGGCGCCCACCCACATGCCGCCCGCCTGCGCGCCCAGGTCGAGCGCCGCCACCAGCAGCGGCAGCAGGGGGATCAGGAGCGTGCCGAACACGACGACGAGGGCCACCGCAGTGGCGGTGTCGTTCTCGTCGCCGTCCACCACGGGCTCGACCCCGACGACGGCGGCGGCCCCGCAGATCGAGAATCCGGCGCCGATCAGGGTGCGCTGCGCGGCGGGCACGCCCAACCAACGCCCGATCACCTGAGTGCTGGCGAACGTCACGCCGACGGCGGCGGCCACCAGCAACAGCGTCCAGGGGCCCAGCCCCACCACCTCGACGAGTGAGACCTGCAGGCCCAGCAGCACGATGCCGAGGCGCAGGACCCGCTTGCCCGCAACCGCCACCCCCGGCCCCCAGGAGGCGGGCTGGCCCACGAGGTTGCGCCACAGTGCGCCGAGGATGATCGCCAGGAGGAGCGGGCTCAGGGCGTGGACCACCTGGCCGACGGCGACGGCGAGACCCGCGGCCGCGAACGAGGCGACGAGGCCGGGGATCGTGGATCGGCGGATGGTGGCCGGGCTGACGGTGCTTGGCGGTGCGGTGGTGACGTTGCTCACGCGTCGAGTGTCGCGAGCCGGGGCGGCCGGGTGGTAACCCGCTTCGGGCATGTGGGCATATGATCGCGATATGAGTGGACCCGGGGAACCGAGCATCGCGGCGCTGCGCCTGTTGGTGGCCGTGGCGGACGAGGGCGGCCTGGGCGCCGGCGCCCGGGCCGTGGGGATGGCACAGTCCAATGCGAGCCGTACCCTCGCAGGGCTGGAACAACGCCTGGGCCTGGCGCTGGTCGCCCGAAGCGCCGCCGGTTCCAGCGTGACCCGCGACGGCGAACTCGCCGTCGAATGGGCGCGCGACGTGGTGCGTTGCGTGGACCGGCTGATGCAGGGGGTCGCTGCCCTGCGCAGCGAGGACCGCGAGCTGGTGGTGGCGGCCAGCATGACCATCGCCGAGTACCTCGCGCCCGGGTGGCTGGCGACGCTGCGGCGCGAGCACCCGGAGGTCGGTGCCCGGATGGTGATCCACAACTCCGCGGACGTGATCGACGACGTACGCCACGGCAGGGCCGGCCTCGGATTCGTCGAGGGGCCCCTGGTGCCGCCCGACATGCACCGCCAGCGCATCGGCACCGACCGCCTGGTGGTGGTGGTCGCGCCGGACCACCCGTGGGCGGAGCGGCGCGGGGGAGTCACCGTCGAGGAACTGGCCGCCACCCCGCTGGTGGAGCGCGAGCCCGGCTCCGGCACCAGGTCCTTCCTCGACCAGGCGGTCCCCGGCGACCGCGCGCGGCCACTGGTGGAACTGCCCAGCAACGGCGCGGTGGTGGCGGCCGTGGCAGCCGGTCTCGGCCCCGCCGTGTTGTCGATCCACGCGGTGCTGAGCGGGCTCGTGGCGGGCCGCCTGCTCGCCGTCCCGATCACGGGCGGCGGCATCGAGCGCGCGCTGCACGCCGTCTGGTTGGGGCGGCCGGAACCGGCCGGCCCAGCGGCGCTGCTTCTTGCCACGATCACCAGCGCCTAGAATTGGTGGCCGATCACGAAGGGGAGGCCCATGCGGGTTCTGGTAGCCATGTCCGGCGGAGTGGACTCCGCCGTCGCCGCCGCGCGCCTCGTGGCTGACGGCCACGACGTCACCGGGGTGCACCTGGCGCTGTCGAAGAACCCCGCGTCCTACCGGTCGGGCGCGCGGGGCTGCTGCTCCCTGGAGGACTCGCACGACGCCCGCCGCGTGGCCGACAAGCTCGACATCCCGTTCTACGTGTGGGACTTCGCAGAGGAGTTCCACGAGGCCGTCGTGGAGGACTTCATCGCCGAGTACCGCGCCGGCCGCACGCCCAACCCGTGCCTGCGCTGCAACGAGAAGATCAAGTTCGCCGCCGTCCTGGACCGGGGCGTCGCACTGGGCTTCGACGCAGTGGCCACGGGCCACTACGCCGACCTGCGCAGACACGACGACGGCTCGGTGTCGCTGCACCGCGCCGCAGATGCGGCCAAGGACCAGTCCTACGTGCTGGGCATGCTCGACCAGGGGCAGCTGAGCCGCTGCCTGTTCCCGCTGCACGACGTGGAGAAGCCGGTCGTGCGGCAGGAAGCGGCGGCGCTGGGGTTCGGCGTGGCGAAGAAGCCCGACAGCCACGACATCTGCTTCATCGCCGACGGCGACACCCAGGGGTTCCTGTCGCGGTACCTCGACGACCGCCCGGGCCCCATCGTCGACTCCGACGGCCAGGTCCTCGGCGAGCATCGGGGACACCACCGCTACACCGTCGGCCAGCGCAAGGGCCTGGACCTGCGCGTGCCGCCGCCCACGGGCGAGCCGCGCTACGTCCTGAGCATCGAGCCGGTGAGCAACACCGTGGTGGTCGGCGCCCGCGGCGACCTCGCCGTACGGACGCTGCGGGGCATCAGGCCGACGTGGACCGGGTCGCCCGTCGAGGGGCCCTGGCGCGGGCAGGCACAGTACCGCGCGCACGGCGTGCCGCAGGATGCGACCATCGCGTTGGCCGACGGCGAACTCAGCGTGGTGCTCGACGACCCGGCCTCCGGCGTCGCGCCCGGCCAGACGGTGGTGGTATACGACGCCGACCGCGTCGTCGGCTCGGCCGTCATCGCCGAGGCGCGCTGATGCGCGTCACGGCCGCCGGGTCGCTGCCCGGTGCCGACTTCCGCGGCGCCCTCACCGCGATGGCCGAGGCGCTGCCCGACCTGTTGCCCCTGCCCGAACTACCGGCCCGCGGGGTCGCCTCCGCGATGGTGGGTCGCGCGCTCGGCCTCGTCGAGGGCCTCGCCTTCGACCTCCAGCCCGCGGGCTGGCGGCTCACGCAGCACTCCGAGGCGGAGCACCGGCGCGCCCGGGCGCAATGGCGCCACGACCTCGACGACGCCGAGGAACTCCTCCAGGGCTTCGAGGGTGCGCTGAAGGTCGCCGTCGCAGGGCCGTGGACGCTTGCCGCGTCGGTCGAGCGGCCGGCCGGCGACAGGCTGCTGGCAGACCACGGTGCTCGCCGCGAGGTGGCCCAGGCCCTTGCCGAGGGCATCGCCGGGCTGCGCGCCGAGCTCGCCAGGCGACTGCCGGGGGCCACCGTCGTCCTGCAGGTGGACGAGCCGGCGCTGCTCGCCGTCGTCGCCGGGGAGATCCCGACGGCCAGCGGGTTCGGCAAGCACCGGGGGGTCGACGCTGCGGAGGCCGTGGAGGCGCTGCGGCCGATCTCCGACGGTGCCCTGTTGCACAACTGCGCGCCCGGCCCGTGGCTCGACCTGGCCCGGCGCGCCGGCTTCGACGGGGTGGCGGTGGACTCGCGGCTGGCAGACCTGGATGAGTTGGCCCAGTGGGCCGACGAGCGGCGCACGTTGGTGCTCGGCGTCGTCGACACGTCGTCGGCCCGGCGGCAGGGCGTCGACGAACTCGTGCGCGAGGCGCTGAGGGTGCTGAGGACGATCCAGGCGGAAGCCGGTGACCACCTGGTGCTCGGCACCGCCTGCGGGATGGCTGGATGGCGGCAGGACGACGTCGTGCCGCAGCTGGAGGCGCTGTCCCGGGCGGCCTCGCACGTGGAAGAGGAACTGGCGCGCGGCTGAGCTGCGGGGCCCACGCCCTAAGCTGGGGTGGTGCGCATGTTCTCCAACCTGAACCTCGACGGCCACACGCCCATGCGGGTCCAGCCCGCGCGCGGCGCGTGGGGCCCGCGCGGCGTGCCCGGCACCCGGTGGAAGAAGTTCCAGCGCATCATCGTGCCGATCATCACCGTGGCGATCGGCGTGGGCCTGTTCTTCCTGGGCCGCATGTTCTACCTGATCCTCACCGGCGGGTGACACCGCGCGGCTGGCCCTAAGATGGGGCAGGCCGCTGACTGCGGCGCACCGCACTACCGAGGGAGTATCGACGTGGGTCTCACCGCCGACGACGTGGCCCGGCTCGGCGCTCTGGCCCGCATCCAGCTCAGTGAGCAGGAGTGCGCGGAGCTCGCCCCCGAGCTGGACGTCATCCTGGAATCCGTTCGCCGCGTGTCCGAGGTCGCCGGCCCCGACGTGCCGACCGCGACCCACGCGATCGAGATGACCAACGTCTTCCGCGACGACGTGGTGGTCCCCGGCCTGACGCAGGACCAGGCGCTCTCCGGTGCCCCCGACCGCGAGGACGGCCGGTTCCGCGTCCCCCAGATCCTGAGCGAGGACTGAGCATGATCACGAAGTCCGCCGCCGAACTGGGCCGCCTCATGGCCGCCGGTGAGCTCACCTCCGAGGAGCTCACCCGCGCCTGCCTCGAGCAGATCGAGGCCCTCAACCCCATCGTCAACGCCTTCCTCGCCGTCGACCCCGAGCACGCCCTGGCCCAGGCCCGCGCCGTCGACGCCCGACGCGCCGCCGGTGAGGAGCTCGGCCCCTTGGCCGGCGTGCCGATCGGCGTCAAGGACAACTACTGCACCACCGACTTCCCGACCACCTGCGGCTCCCGCATGCTCGAGGGCTGGGTGCCCCCGTACGACGCCACCGTGGTGACGCGCCTGCGTGAGGCGGGCCTGGTCATCATCGGCAAGACCAACATGGACGAGTTCGCGATGGGCTCCTCGACGGAAACCTCCGCCTTCGGGCCCAGCCGCAACCCGTGGGACGCCGAGCGCGTGCCCGGCGGGTCCGGCGGAGGTTCGGCCGCGGCCGTGGCGGCGTTCATGGTGCCGCTGGCCGTCGGCTCCGACACGGGCGGGTCCATCCGCCAGCCTGGCGCGGTGACCGGCACCGTCGGGGTCAAGGCCACCTATGGCGGCTCGTCGCGTTACGGGCTGGTGGCCATGGCCTCCAGCCTCGACCAGCCCGGCCCCTGTACCCGCACCGCGGAGGACGCGGCGCTGCTGCACGAGGTCATCGCCGGCCACGACCCCAGGGATTCGGCGTCGATCGACCGGCCAGTGCCCGACCTGGTGGGGGCGGCCCGTGCCACCGACCTGTCCGGCATGCGGGTCGGCGTCGTCGCCGAGTTCCGGGGCGAGGGCTACGAGGAGGGCGTGCTGGCCCGCTTCGAGGAGGCCGTCGAGCTCCTGCGTGAGGCCGGGGCAGAGGTCGTCGAGGTGTCGTGCCCCGCGTTCAGCTACGCGCTGCCCGCCTACTACCTCATCCAGCCGGCCGAGCTGAGTTCCAACCTCGCGCGCTTCGACGGCATGCGCTACGGCCTGCGTGCGGGCGACGACGGCACCCGTTCGGCCGAGGAGGTCATGAACCTCACCCGGGAGGCAGGGTTCGGCCGCGAGGGCAAGCGCCGCATCATCATCGGCACCTACGCGCTGTCGGCCGGTTACTACGACGCCTACTACGGCTCGGCCCAGAAGGTCCGCACGCTCATCCAGGCGGACTTCGACCGGGCGTTCGAGGCCGTCGACGTGCTGGTCTCGCCCACGACGCCCACCACGGCGTTCAAGGTGGGCGAACGCATGCAGGACCCGATGAGCATGTACATGGCGGACCTGTGCACCATCCCGTCGAACATGGCGGGCAACGCGTCGGGCTCGTTCCCGTCGGGCCTGAGCAACGGGCTCCCCACCGGTCTTCAGGTGATGGCGCCCCCCATGGAGGACGCGCGGGTCTACCGCGTGGGCGCCGTCCTGGAACGTGCGCTCGAGGCGAGGACGGGCGGCCCGATCTGGCGCGAAATGACTCAGCTCGAGGGATCGAAGGCGGTTTTCTGATGACGGACGTGGCCGACTACGGTGACCTGCTGACCCGCTACGAGCCGGCGCTGGGCCTCGAGACCCACGTCGAGCTCAACACCCGCACCAAGATGTTCTGCGGCTGCCCCAACGAGTTCGGCGGCGAGCCCAACACGCACGTGTGCCCCGTGTGCCTGGGCCTGCCCGGCTCGCTGCCGGTGATCAACGGCAAGGCGGTCGAATCCGCCATCCGGATCGGCCTGGCGCTCAACTGCCAGATCGCCGAGTGGTGCCGCATGGCCCGGAAGAACTACTTCTACCCGGACATGACGAAGAACTTCCAGACCTCGCAGTACGACGAGCCCATCGCCTTCGACGGCTGGGTGGACGTCGAGGTCGACGGCGAGACGTTCCGCGTCGAGATCGAGCGCGCGCACATGGAGGAGGACGCGGGCAAGGCCACCCACGTGGGCACCTCCGGCCGGATCCACGGCGCCGACTACTCCCTCATCGACTACAACCGCGCCGGCGTGCCGCTCATCGAGATCGTGACCCGGCCCATCCTCGGGGCGGGGGAGAAGGCGCCGCAGGTGGCGCGAGCCTACGTCGCGCAGCTGCGCGACCTGCTGAAGGCGCTGGGCGTCTCCGACGTGCGCATGGAGCAGGGCTCGCTGCGCTGCGACGCCAACGTGTCGCTGGCGCCCGTCGGCAGCAGCACGCTCGGCACCCGCACCGAGACCAAGAACGTGAACTCGCTGCGCTCCATCGAGCGGGCGGTCCGCTACGAGATGACCCGTCAGGCAGCGGTGCTCGACTCCGGCGCCGCCGTGGTCCAGGAGACGCGCCACTGGCACGAGGCCGACGCCACCACCTCCGGCGGAAGGGTGAAGTCGGACGCGGAGGACTACCGCTACTTCGCGGAGCCCGACCTGATGCCCATCGCGCCGTCACGCGCCTGGGTCGAGGAGCTGCGGGCCACGCTGCCCGAGCCGCCCGCGGAGCACCGTCGGCGCCTCCAGGGCGAATGGGGCTTCACCGACATCGACTTCGGCGGCATCGTCAACGCGGGTGCGCTCGGCCTGGTCGAGGAGACGGTGGCGGCCGGCGCCACGCCTGCGGCGGCGCGCAAGTGGTGGGTCTCAGACCTGGCCAGGCGCGCGAACGAGGCGGGCGTGGAACTCGAGGACCTGGCGATCACTCCCGCCCAGGTCGCCGGCGTCCAGGCGCTCGTCGACGACGGCAAGGTCAACGATCAGCTTGCCCGGCAGGTCATCGACGGCGTGCTGGCCGGTGAGGGTGAGCCTGCGGAGGTCGTCGAGCGGCGCGGGCTCGCTGTCGTCTCCGACGAGGGGGCGCTGGGCGCCGCCGTCGACGAGGTCATCGCCGCCAACCCCGACGTCGCGGAACGCATCCGCGGCGGCAAGGTGCAGGCGGCGGGCGCGCTGATCGGCCAGATCATGAAGGCCATGCGCGGGCAGGCCGATGCGGCCAAGGTGCGCGCACTGATCCTCGAACGGTTGGGCGCGGAGTAGGTTTCCCCGCATGACAGGGGAAGCGAGGCTCACGCGCAAGCAGCAGGCGGAGGCGTCGCGCCGCCGGGTGCTGGAGGCAGCCCGTGCGTCGTTCATCGAGTCCGGCTACCACGGCGCCACCATGGCCGACATCGCCGAGCGCTCCGGGTTCGCGGTGCAGACCGTCTCCTACTTCTTCGGCACGAAGCCGAAGGTGCTCAGCCAACTGATCGTGACCACCATCGACGAGGCGATCCGCCACGGGGCTGAGCGCCAGGGCCACCTCGCCTGGGACCGGGACGAGCCCGGGGTCACCAGCGGGGAGGAGTTGATCGACGCGTTCGTCGACGTCGGCCACGACATCCTCATGGTGGCCGCGCCGCTGATGGACGTCGCCCGGGTGGGCGCGCTCGTGGATTCCGAGGTGGCCGAGGTCTACGCCTTCCACGAGCAGTGGCGGCACCGCGACTACGCGCGTTTCGCCCGGTGGCTCGGCGAACTCGGGGCGCTGCGCGAGGGCCTCGGCGTGGAGCGGGCCACCGACATCACGTTGACCGTCTTCGGCCCCGAGGTCTACCTCGCGCTGGGCACGGCGCGGGGATGGAGCGGCGACGAGATCCGGGACGCCATGCGCGACACGCTGAGACGCCTGCTGCTGGCCTGAGGCTCACAGTGGGGTGATCGCGGCGCGCCAGGCCTCGACTGAGGCCCTCTCGCCCGTGATCTCGACGTCGGCCTCGCGCCTGCTGAGATGCAGGAGCAGTTCCGACGGCAGGCCCGTCAGGTGCACGGTGCGGTTGCCCTGCCCGAAGGGGTGTTCGGCCCCCGTGTCGGTGCGCGTCAGCAGCAGGCGGCCGCCGTGGCGCAGCTGCGCCCGCCGCGCGAGCACCTTGACCAGCGGCCACAGGTGTTGCTGTTCCTTGGCGGTGAGGGTCTGGGCGCGGCCGTTGGCGCGCAACACGTCCTCGTGGTGGATGAAGATCTCCGATGCGTTGACCAGGTCGTCGACCGGGCGCATGATCCAGCCCGGCTCCCTGAAGGCCTGCACCAGTGGCAGGTAGCCCTGGCGGTGCAGTTCGAGGTTCTGGATCCGCTCGGTGTGGCCGGAGAAGAACTCCGACGCGATGCCGGGCAGCGCGTCGAGGCGGCGCTCCCGGACGTAGAGGTGCGCGGCGAGGTCCTGCGTCTGCCACCCTTCGCACTTGGTGGGCGCGAAGGGGCCGAGTTCTTCGAGCAGGTCTGCGAGGGCTGCGCGCTGGCGCTGGACGAACTTCATGTGGGCAGTCTAGGAGGGCCTTCGGACAGGTGCGGCACAATGATGCCCATGCCGACTGTCACCTACAACGCCGACGGGCTCGTGCCCGCGATCGCCCAGGACGCCGAGACCCACGAGGTCCTGATGATGGCCTGGATGAACGAGGAGGCGCTGCGGCGCACCCTCACCACCGGCAAGGCCACGTACTGGTCGAGGTCGCGGCAGGAACACTGGGTCAAGGGGGAGACCTCCGGCCACCACCAGGCCGTCGAGAGCGTCGCCGTCGACTGCGACGGCGACACCATCCTGCTCACCGTGCGCCAGACCGGCGCCGCCTGCCACACCGGCAACCGCACCTGCTTCTTCACCCCCCTGACCGCCCAGGACGTGCTGTGATCGTCTCTCCCACTCTCGAGGAGTTCATCGAACTCGCCGACCAGCGTCGTGTCATCAGCGTCCACGCCCGCCTGCTCGCCGACGACCTCACTCCCGTCGCCCTCTACCAGGCCCTCTGCGGCGCGCGGGAGGGCACCTTCCTGTTCGAGTCCGCCGAGGCCGGGGTGTGGTCGCGCTACTCGTTCGTCGGCGTCCGCTCCGCGGCGACGCTGACCGAGCGGGGCGGCCAGGCAACCTGGATCGGCCGCGAGCTGGTGGGCATCCCTGCCGACGGCGACCCGCTCGTCGTGCTGCGCGAAACGCTGAGGGAACTGGCCACGCCCGCCACGCCCGGGCTGCCGCCGTTCCACGCCGGCATGGTGGGCTACCTCGGCTACGACGTCGTGCGGCGGCTCGAGCACCTGCCCGACACCACCGTCGACGAACTGCAGGTGCCGGAACTGGTGATGATGCTCAGCTCCGAGGTGGCGGTGCTCGACCACCACCGCGGTGAGCTGTGGCTGATCGCCAACGCCATCAACTACGACGGCACGCCCGAGGGCGCCGAGCGCGCCTACTACGACGCCGTGGCCGCCGTCGAGGCGATGGCCGAGCAGCTCCGCCAGCCGCGTGTCGCCCTGGTGTGCCAGGAGGGGGAGCCCCACACGCCCGAGGTGCAGCGGCAGCGCACCTCCGAGGAGTTCTGCAAGATGGTCGAGGACGTCAAGGAGGAGATCCGCGCAGGCGAGGCGTTCCAGATCGTCGTGTCGCAGCGCTTCGACATCCCGACCCGGGCCGACGCGTTCGAGGTGTACCGCGCGCTGCGGCTCACCAACCCCAGCCCGTACCTGTACCTGATGCGGCTGCCCGGCTTCGACATCGTGGGCTCCAGCCCGGAGGCCCTGGTCACCGTCCAGGACGGGGTGGCCACCACGCGCCCGATCGCGGGCTCCCGCCCGCGCGGGAAGACGGCCGACGAGGACCGCGCCCTGGCCGAGGAACTGCTCGCCGACCCCAAGGAGAAGGCCGAGCACCTCATGCTGGTGGACCTCGGCCGCAACGACCTCGGCCGCATCTGCGAGCCGGGCTCGGTCACGGTGCACGAATTCATGAACGTGCGCCGCTACAGCCACATCATGCACCTCGAAGCCGCCGTCTCCGGGCGCATCGACGCCCACCACACCGCCCTCGACGCCACCCTGGCCTGCTTCCCGGCCGGCACCCTCTCCGGCGCCCCCAAGGTGCGGGCGATGGAGATCATCGACCGCCTCGAGGTCTCCCGGCGCGGGCTGTACGGGGGAGTGGTGGGCTACTTCGACTTCGCCGGCAACTCCGACGTCGCCATCGCGATCCGCACCGCGGTGCTGGCCGACGGCGTGGCCCACGTGCAGGCCGGCGCCGGCGTGGTCGCGGATTCGGTGCCGGAGACGGAGGACGCCGAGTGCTCGCACAAGGCCCGCGCCGTCATCGCCGCCATCGGGCGCGCAGAGGCCATGGCCACGGCATGAGCGAGGTCATCTGGCCGATCATCGGGGTGCTGGTCTCCGGTGCGCTGCTCTTCTGGTTCTGGAAGCCGCGGCGCCGGAAGGAGGCGGCCACCTCGGAGGCGCCGGAGGACCTGTGGAAGGCGATGGACGACGGTGCCGACCCGACGGATAAGGGGTAGGCTCGGGGGCTGAACCCCGTCGTTGTGACAGAAAGGCCGCGCTCATGGCACGTACCCCGAAGTACTACCACCACGGGCGGAGCCCCGCCGCCTGGGCCGGGTCCGTCGTCACCGCCGTGGGTTTCACCATCGCGGCCGTCGCGGCGATGCTCGGTCCGGCTTGGCTCTGGGTCATCGTCGGTGCCGCCTTCATCCTCGTCGGGGCACTGACCACCATGATCATGAAGGCAATGGGCCTGGGTCAGCCGTGACGGTCCTCGACGACATCATCGCCGGCGCCCGGCGAGACCTCGAGGAGCGCAAGGCGCGCACCCCCATCGACGACGTCATCCGCGCCGCCCAGGCGGCGGCACCTGCCCTGGACCCCATGCCCCGCTTCCGTGCGCCGGAACTCGCGGTGATCTCCGAGGTCAAGCGCAAGTCGCCGTCGAAGGGTGAACTCGCAAACATCACGGACCCGGCGTCCCTGGCCGCCTCGTACGCCGAGGGCGGCGCCGCCGCCATCTCCGTGCTGACCGAGAAGCACCGCTTCAACGGCACCCTGGCAGACCTCGACGCCGTGCGCGCCCGGGTCGACGTGCCGCTGTTGCGCAAGGACTTCATGGTCGAGGAGTACCAGTTCCACGAGGCGCGCGCCCATGGGGCAGACCTCGTGCTGCTGATCGTCGCCGCGTTGACCGACGACGAACTCACCCGGTTCCTGGCCCTCACCGCCGACCTGGGGATGACCGCGCTGGTCGAGACCCACACCGCCGAGGAGGTGGACCGGGCGCTCGCCGTCGGGGCCGAACTCGTCGGCGTCAACAACCGCAACCTCAAGACCCTCGACGTCGACCTCGCCACCTTCGGTGGCCTCGCGGAACGCATCGGCGACTCCGCCGTGAAGGTGGCCGAATCGGGCATCCTCACCACCGACGACGTCGCGCGGGTGGCCGCCGAGGGCGCCGATGTCATCCTCGTGGGCGAGGCGCTGGTCAAGCACGGCGACCCCACCCGCGCCATCGGCAGCTTCATGGCTGCCGCAGAAAGGGCAACCCACTCATGAGCCTTCCCGATTCCCGGGGGCACTTCGGCCGCTTCGGTGGCCGCTTCGTGCCCGAAGCGCTGCAGGCCGCACTGAACGAACTGGTCGCTGCCTTCGACGAGGCCTGGGCGGACCCCCAGTTCCACGCGGAACTCGCCAAGCTGCAGCGCGACTACGCGGGCCGCCCCACCCCCATCACGGTGGCGGAGAAGTTCTCCCGGCATGCCGGCAACGCCCGCATCCTGCTCAAGCGCGAGGACCTCAACCACACCGGCGCCCACAAGATCAACAACGTGCTCGGCCAAGCGCTGCTGACCAAGCGGATGGGCAAGACCCGCGTCATCGCCGAGACCGGCGCCGGCCAGCACGGCGTGGCCACGGCCACCGCGGCCGCGCTGCTCGGCCTGGAATGCCGCGTCTACATGGGCGAGGTCGACACGCAGCGTCAGGCGCTCAACGTCGCCCGCATGCAGCTGCTCGGGGCGGAGGTCCATGCCGTGGCCGCGGGCTCGCGCACGCTGAAGGATGCCATGAACGAGGCCATGCGCGACTGGGTCACGACGGTGGACAGCACGCACTACCTCATCGGCACCGTCGGCGGGCCCCACCCCTTCCCCTACCTGGTGCGTGAGCTGCAGCGGGTCATCTCGGTCGAGGCACGCCAGCAGATGCTCGACGAGCACGGTGGCCTGCCGGACTACGTGGCTGCCTGCGTCGGTGGCGGCTCGAACGCCATCGGCATGTTCTACGAGTTCATCGGCGACGAGGGCGTGGGCCTGTACGGCTTCGAGGCCGAGGGCGACGGGATCGACACCGGCCGCCACGCGGCCACCATCACTGCCGGCAGCGCCGGGGTGTTGCACGGGGCACGCACGTTCGTCCTGCAGGACGACGAGGGCCAGACCATCGAGTCGCACTCCATCTCGGCCGGTCTCGACTACCCGGGCGTCGGCCCGGAACACGCCTACCTGGCGGAGTCGGGCCGCGCGGTGTACGAACCGGTGACCGACGCCGAGGCCATGGAGGCGTTCAAGTTGCTGACGCGCACCGAGGGCATCATCCCCGCCATCGAATCGGCACACGCACTGGCCGGTGCCCTGAGGTTGGGCCGGCAGTTGGCGGAGAAGGATCCCGGCGCCACGCCGTCGATCCTCGTGTGCCTCTCCGGGCGCGGCGACAAGGATGTGGCCACCGCCTTCGAGTACTTCGGCCTGTCCGGCCGGCCAGACGTCACGGTGGGAGCCTTCGAATGACCCAGTTCACAGACCCGAAGCGCCTGGGCAAGTCCGGCGCCACCGTCGCCCGGTGCCTCGACGACGGCCGTCCCGCCCTGGTGGCGTACTACCCGGTGGGCTACCCCACGGTGGCCGATTCGTTGTCGGTGGTGAAGGCCCTCGTGGAGGGCACGCAGGGGCGCGGCGCGGACATCGTCGAGATCGGCATCCCGTACTCGGACCCGTTGATGGACGGCCTGGTCATCCAGCACGCCACCACCAAGGCCCGCGCGCGGGGCGTCCGCACCCGGGACGCGTTCCTCGCGGTGGAGGCCGTGGCCTCCGCCGGCGCCACGCCCATGGTGATGACGTACTGGAACCTCATCGAGGCCTACGGAGTCGACGCCTTTGCCCGAGACCTGGCGTCGGCCGGTGGCGCGGGCGTGATCACGCCCGACCTGCCGCCGGATGACTGCCCCGAGTGGTTCGAGGCCTCTGACGCCCACCAGGTGGACCGGATCTTCCTGATCGCGCCGTCGTCGACCGACGAGCGCATCGCGCTGACCATGGAGGCCTGCCGCGGGTGGGTCTACGCCTCGTCGGTGATGGGCGTCACCGGTGCGCGGAGCCAGACCTCCGACGCTGCCCCGGTCATCGTCCAGCGGGCCCGCGCCGTGGACCCGTCGCTGCCAGTGGGCATCGGGCTGGGCGTCAGCACGGGGGAGCAGGCGGCCGAGATCGGCAGCTTCGCAGACCTGGTGATCGTCGGCTCGGCGCTGGTCAGGTGCATGGAGTCCGATGGCCTCGACATGCACGGAGACCTGCTGAAGCTGCGTGCGCTGGCAGACGACCTCGCAGACGGCGTCGAGCGGGCCCGCCTGTGATCGGGCGCCGGGCGCTGTTGGGTGCCGGCGCCGTCGTCCTGCTCTCGGCCTGCACGCCGCAGGCCGATGAGCCGGCGGCCGAGGTCGCCCCTGCCGGTGACTGGCACGGCACGTTCCTCTCCGGCGGCGGCGCTGCGTTGCCCGACGTGACGTTGACGGACCAGGACGGCAAGCCGTTCAACCTGGCCCGCGATGTCACCACGAAGGCCGTGGCGCTGTTCTTCGGCTACACCAACTGCCCCGACGTGTGCCCCGGGATCATGGCCGACATGGCCACGGCCAAGCGCCGGCTGCCGGAGGACCTCGTCGACGACGTCACGCTGGTGGTCGTCACGACGGACCCGGCCCGTGACACCCCCGAGGCGCTGAAGGAGTACCTCCGCCGCGTCGACGAGTCGTTCATCGGCCTGACGGGGGACCTGGAGCTGATCAAGCCGGCAGCCATGAGCCTCGGCATCGACATCACCGAGGGCAAGCAGCTGCCCTCGGGCGGCTACGAGGTCGACCACGGCAGCTACGTGCTGGGCTTCGGCGAGGACCGGAAGATGGCCGTGGTGTGGAACGCCGTTCCCCCCGGTGACCTGCGCGAGGACTACGAGCGGCTCATCGCGCTCTGACCCCCGGTGACGCCGAGGTAGCGGCGGAGCGCCGGCCCGCCGTCGAAGGTGATGGGCTCGGCCGGGCGGGTCAGCTGATCTGCGGTGAGGCGGTAACGCACCTCGACGGCGGGCTCGCCCAGCCGGTTGACCCGGGCGCGGTCGAACTCGACGTAGCCGGTCTTCTGGCTGACGCGGTTCGACGCCGGGTTGTCGGCGTAGGCCTCAGTCCGCATCTCCAGGGCGCCCAGTTCGTCGAACGCGAAGGCGCAGACCAGCTGCCGCATCCGGGTGCCGATGCCGCGGCCGTGGAAGTCGCGGGCGAGCCACGAGCCCGTGAAGCCGGTGCGGCGCACGGCGAAGTCGGCGACACGGAGGTCTTGGGCGCCCATGATGGTGTCGCCCTCGCGGACCACCATCATCAGCTCGAGTCGCTCGGGGCTGGCCGCTGCCCAACTGGAGAAGTAGAACTGCGTGGAACTGGCCTCGCGTTCGGCCCGGGGCAGCAGAGCCCAGTCCGTGATGAACGGGTAGCCCGATCCGTCGGGCACGATGCCGCGGCCCGCAGCGGCCAGCAGCCCCGGGATGTCGTCGGGCGTCATCGCGGTGAGCGAGAGGTCGCCGCAGCGGATGGCGACGCCCATGAACGGGAGGATGTCTGACCAGGCCATGGGAGCAGGGTAGCGGTCGGGTGTCAGCGCGCGATGGGTGCGAAGGTGGCGCGGGTGAGGCGGGCGAGGTCGTCGGGGGAGAGCTCGACGTCGAGGCCTCGCCTCCCGCCACTGACGAGCACGGTGGGCCTGCCCTGCATGGAGGCGTCGAGCACCGTGGGGAGGGCCTTGCGCTGACCGAGCGGTGAGATGCCGCCCACCACCATGCCGCTCGAGCGTTCGGCCGCGGCGGGGGTGGCCATGGTGAGGCGCTTGACGCCGAGGGCCGTGGCGAGCGCCTTCAGATCAAGCTGGAGGTGGACGGGGACGACGCCGACGGCGAGCCCGGTGCCGGTGTCCACGAGCAGCGTCTTGAACACCTCCTCGACGGGCCTGCCCAGGGCCTCCGCGGCCTCGAGGCCGTACGAGGTCGACGTCGGGTCGTGGTCGTAGGCGTGGACCGAGTAGGGGACCTTCGCCCCGTCCAGGGCGGTGGTGGCGGGCGTTCCGGTGCCGCCGTGCTGCTTCTTGGCCATGGCACCGAAGCCTAAGGGATGGCCCACAGGGGTGTTATTCGTGGGCGATGAGCGGAACTAGGGTCGGTTGTCTCAGGCGGACGTACCCCTGCGTCCACCGTCGTGTCGAGGAGGTTCTCCCGTGGCATGGAAATTGATCGCGGCGCTGGGCGTCGCCGCACTGGCGCTGACCGCCTGCTCGGCGGATGCGCGGGAGGCCCAGGCAGCCGACGCCGGCCGGGCCTTCGTCGCCGCCGAACCGGCCGAGGCATGTGCGCTGCTCGCCCCCAAGACGCGCAAGAAGCTCGAGAAGGAATCCGGCACGGACTGCGCCACCGCCCTCCAGGAGGTCGGCCTGCCGGCCGGCGGAGACGTCGAGGGGGCGGAGGTCGCCGTCGAGAGCGCGCAGGTGAGATTGGCGGACCAGACGATCTTCCTCGCCCGGTTCCCCGAGGGGTGGTTGGTCACAGCGGCCGGCTGCCAACGCGAGGACGAGGACCCGGCCCAGCCCTACGACTGTGAGGTGGAGTCATGACCGTCTCCAAGGTGATCTTCTGGACCTACATGGTGTTCATCGTGGCCGGGTTGGCCGCGGTGTTCGTGATCGGGGCGGTGTCGCGATGAAGGATCCGAGACTTCCCTCAGCCTTGCGGGACAACTCGTTGTCGATCGGCTTCGGCGTCCTGCTGCTGCTCGCCCTCATCGGCCAGGCGTTCGCCGGCGTGGCGCAGTACAACCTGGAGGCCCGCACGGCCGGCCTGGCCGAGATCGGGCTGTGGCGCTACGTGACATCGTCGACGTTCGCCGTCGACGTGGCGGAGAACTGGCAGTCGGAGTACCTGCAGTTCACGCTCTACATCCTGCTCACCGTCTGGTTGGTGCAGCGGGGCTCGTCCGAGTCGAAGCCGCCCGAGGAGGCGGGGTCCGAGGATGACGCCAAGGAGATGGTGGGGGAGTTCGCCCAGCCGGACTCGCCGGAGTCGGCGAAGGTCGGCGGCTGGCGCACCGGTGTCTACTCGGTGTCGCTGACCCTCGTGATGTTCACGATCTTCGTCCTGTCCTGGGCCGCGCAGGCAGTGGCCGGCAGGGTCGCGTACAACGAGGAGCGGATGCGTGACCTGCTGGACCCGCTCAGTCTTGGCGACTACCTGCTGCAGCCGGAGTTCTGGAACCGCACGCTGCAGAACTGGCAGTCCGAGTTGCTGGCGGTGGGCTCGATGGCCATCTTCGCCGTTTTCCTGCGGCAGCGCAGCTCGCCCGAGTCGAAGCCGGTGGGCATGCCGCACGATGAGACGCCGTCGTCGTGACCGGGGGCGCTCAGAACATCGTGTTGGGATTCTCCGAGTGGTCGGGAACGATCTGGAGGACGTCCCAATGTTCGACGATCTTGCCGTCGTGGTCCAGACGGAAGATGTCCATGCCGGCGTAGGTGTGATCCCCCGGCCATGTCTGACGGCAGTGGAGCACGACGTAGTCGTCCTCGGCGACGGCCCGGATGAACTCGACCCTCTTGCCGGGGTATTCGGCGGCCATGCGCTCGAAGTACTCGACGAATGCCCCTGGGCCGTCACCGACGTGTGGGTTGTGCTGGATGTACTCGTCGCCGACGTAGCGCGCGATCGCATCAGCAGGTCGGGACTGGTTGAACATGAGGTCGTAGAACGCGAGCACGTTCTGCTTGTTGGTGGCGGCGCGATCGCTGTTCATGGGCCCTCCTCGACGTCACCCTTGACAACCTCGGGCCGCCCGCGCCTATTCCGCACAAGACGAATGGGCATCTGCGCTTGTCAGATGCCCATTCAATGTGGCTCCCCGGACTGGACTCGAACCAGTAACCCTCTGATTAACAGTCAGATGCTCTGCCAATTGAGCTACCAGGGACCGGTGGCCAGTGATGACCACGCGAGGTAGAACGTTAGCAGATGGTTGCGCGCCTTGGCGAATCGAGGTGGACAGGGGTTGCCCATGGATGGCTAAGCGGGCGGCGACGGGTGTAGCTTGTGCGCTGCCCACCCACGTGACAGGAGCCGCCCATGTCCGCCGCCACGCTCGAGCGCCGCGTCCATCCCGTCGACCAGGTGCCCCCGGTGCCCAAGCTGACCGTCCTGGGCCTGCAGCACGTCCTCGCGTTCTACGCCGGCGCGGTCATCGTGCCGATCGTCATCGCCGGTGCCCTCGACCTCTCGACGCAGGACCTCATCCACCTGATCAACGCCGACCTGTTCACCTGTGGCATCGCGACGATCATCCAGTCCGTCGGATTCTGGAAGGTGGGCGTGCGCCTGCCGCTCATCCAGGGCGTGACGTTCACGGCGGTGTCGCCGATCATCGCCATCGGCCTGGCCGCTGGGGGCGGGCGTGAGGGCCTGCCGGAGATCTACGGCTCGATCATCGTGGCGGGCCTGGCGACGTTCTTCATCGCGCCGTACTTCTCGCGCCTCATCCGCTTCTTCCCGCCGGTGGTCACGGGCACGCTGCTGACGGTGATGGGTACCACGCTCATCGGCGTCTCCGCCGGCGACATCGTGCGAGGCGCCACCGGCGTGACCGCAGAAGGTACCGAACTGGCCCGCAACCTGGCCTACGCCCTCGCCACGCTCGGCGTGATCGTGCTCATGCAGCGGTTCTTCAAGGGCTTCATGGCCACCATCGCAGTCCTGATCGGCCTCGTCCTGGGCACTGCGGTGGCGCTCATGCTGGGCGACGCGTCCTTCACGCAGGTGGCGGATGCCTCCTGGGTCGGCGTGACCACGCCGTTCTGGTTCGGCTGGCCGAAGTTCACGTTCGCCGCGATCGTCTCGATGCTGATCGTCATGGCCATCACCGCCGTCGAGACCACCGGTGACGTGTTCGCCACCGGTGAGGTCGTGGGCAAGCGCATCACCCCGCAGCACATCGCCGGGGCGCTCCGCGCAGACGGCCTGTCCACCGCCATCGGCGGCGTGCTCAACTCGTTCCCCTACACCTGCTTCGCGCAGAACGTCGGCCTCGTGCGCCTCACCCGCGTGAAGTCCCGCTGGGTGGTGGCCATGGCGGGCGCCTTCATGATCATCCTCGGCCTGCTGCCCAAGGCGGGTGCCATCGTCGCGGCCATCCCCGGCCCCGTCCTCGGCGGCGCGTCGCTGGCGATGTTCGCCAACGTGGCGTTCGTCGGCATCCAGACGCTCGGCAAGGCCGACCTCCACGACAACCGCAACCAGGTCATCGTCTCCACGTCGCTGGCGCTCGCGATGCTCGTGACCCTCCAGCCGGGCATCGCCCAGGCGGTGCCGAGCTGGCTTCAGATCTTCTTCGGCTCCGGTGTGACGATCGGTGCCATCACCGCGATCATCCTCAACCTGTTGTTCTTCCACGTGGGCCGCCGTCGTGGCCCCGACGTCGCCACCTCCGGCCGCGACCCCCTCAGCCTCGACCGGATCAACGCGATGGACGAAGAGCGCTTCGTCGAGACCTTCGCAGGCCTCTACCCGGGCGAGACGTGGCCGATCCGCGCGGCATACGAGTCGCGTCCGTTCGCCTCGTCGGGCGAACTGCGGGCCGCCTTCCAGAACTCCCTGATGAGCGGAACCGAGGCGCAACAGCGTCAGCTCATCATCCAGTACCGCGACATCGCCGACCTGCTCCTCGACGAGGACCCGGGCCATACGCCGGCCGACGTCGTCGCCTTCACCGAGACCGGCTCGCTGGCCGCGGACCGGATGGACGACCACGACCGTGAGGGGCTCATGGCGGTCTCGCGCGCCTACCAGGAGAAGTTCGGCCTGCCGCTGGTGGTGGCGTTGAACGCCACCACGACGCTGGACTCGGTCGTCGAGCAGAGCTGGGTGCGCGTCGAGGCCTCGCCGGAGCGAGAGCTCCACAAGGCCGTCGGCGAGGTGGCCAACATCGCCGACCGGCGCTTCGACGCCCTCGTGGCGGACGCGAACCCCATCCGCTCCGCGTGGGCGCGCAAGTTCGAGACGCTGAACTAGCGCCCGTCAGCCCGCCGCCGCGAACGGCGGGAGGGTGAGGACGTGCAGCGTCCACGCCAACGCCTCCGGGCGCGGCGGAATGTCCCACGCCGGGTCATCGGGCGGGGGATCGGGCGCCCTTTCCGGGGGCTCCGTCCAGCCCGGTGGCCGCGTCACCGACGGCGTGCTCAGCAGTTGGGTGCCGGAGGGCCCCACCAGGAACTCGTAACCGGCCCGGGTGAACCAGTGGAACCAGCCGGCGGACGGCTGGCAGGCGTGGAAGTCTCCGTGGGTCTTGGACCGGTGCGCAGCGACGCCCAAGGGGCCGAGATTGCCGGCATGGGTCTGCCCGGGTGGCCCGGGGGTGACGAAGCGGTCCGTGTGGTCGAGCTGACAGGCGCTGGACCGTCGGGTGCCGTAGGGGAAGGCCTCGACGGGGTTGCGCTCGCAGACCGCGAGCCGCATCAACGCCGAGGGGTCATGCTGATCAGCGGCTGGCAGCTCGCTGGGCACCAGGACCGGCCGGACCGTGACCTTCGACCCGGCGAGGAACTCCGGCAGCACCGAGGTGAGCAGCTCGCCCCATCCCTGCACGTGAGCGGCGCCCGAGGCGCTGATTCCTCCGTCGTGGGTGTGGAGGGCCGGGTCATCGGCGTTGATCCGGACGATGACCTGGGCCTGCGGCAGTTCCTCCTGGCCCACGGCCCGCCGCGCGAGCATGCCGAGCGCCTTCGACCGGCGCATGTTGCGATCGAAGCTGGCGCGCTCGTGGCTCGTCAGTTCGTGCGGGGCCAGCCCTTCCGGCAACGACTGGGCCGGAAGGGTGGCGGCGATCTGGTCGAGCGCATGGTCCAGCGCGACCCCGTCCTGCGCCGAGAGCCGCCCCCACACCTGGCACTCGGCGTTGGTGAACTGCGAGATCTCCACCTGCCGCTTGCTCTCGGCCAGGATCTTCTTCTTCGCGGCCAACGCGGGGTCTGCCGCGATGATCCAGGCCTTGAGGTGGTACATGACCCGGGAGATGGGCCATTGGGCCAACGAGTGGGCGCACTTGCGGTCCACCTCTGCTGCGGCCTCGACGGTGAGCATGCGGCACTCCGAGGCGACCCGCGCAGCGTGGCCCCAACGGATGCGGCCGGTCAGGAAGGCCTCCCAGAGGACGGGGTGACGGTGCTGCACGTTGAGGACCGTGGCCAGCTGGTCGAACGCGGCCTCCGGGGACGCCTCCAGCACCGCACCCAACTCCAGCGCGAGGAACTCGGAGACGTACGGCGTGCCCTCCGCACCTGCCTGGATCATCCGCTCGCCGATGATCTGGTCCGTCATCGCCTCGGTGACGTCCTCTGGGGAGACGCCGCACACCTCGGCCGCGCGTGCGACGGCGACGACCTCCGCTATCTCCGCAGACCTGCGCGCCGCACGGGCATGCCGAGCGCCCTCGAGCGCTTCGACCAGCTTCGTGGGCACCATCTCCGTCATGGTTCCCACTCTAAAGTGGGCTCCCGACAAAACTGAACGCCCGCGCGATAGTTTCCACAAGAATCGCCCGGCGATGCGAAATCAGCCCTGGAGGTCGCCGAGGAAGTTGTCGGCCCAGTGCTCGATGGTGCTGCCTCGCACCTGCTTCTTCAGGGCCCGCATGCGGCGCTGGCGCTCCCGCGGCGAATCCGTGGCCGCCTGCATCAGCACGTCCTTCATGCCGTTGAGGTCATACGGGTTGACCAGGTAGGCCTGCTTCAGTTCCTGGGCGGCGCCGGCGAACTCGCTGAGCACGAGGGCGCCGTTGGTGTCCGGTCGGCACGCCACGTACTCCTTGGCCACGAGGTTCATCCCGTCGCGCAGGGGAGTGACCACCATGACGTCGGCGATGCGGTACATCGCGGCCATGGTCGCCCGCGGGAAGCCTGCGTGGAGGTACGAGATGGCGGGGCGGCCCACGCCGCCCACCTCGGAGTTGATCCGGCCGACGAGCAGGTCGATGTCGTCGCGCAGGCGCTTGTACTCCTCCACCCGCTCACGCGACGGCGTGGCCACCTGCAGGAACACGGTGTCCGCCGGGTCGAGCTTGCCCTCCTCGAACAGCTCGCCCATCGCGCGGATGCGCTGGCGCAGGCCCTTGGTGTAGTCCAGCCGGTCCACGCCCAGGAAGATCTGCTTCGGGTGGCCGAGCTCCTCCAGCAGCGATTCGGATTCCGCGATCACCTCGGGGCTCTGGGCGAGCTCCTCGAAGCCATGGGTGTCGATGGAGATCGGGTAGGCGCGCGCCGTACACACGTGCGAACCGGACACGTGCACGCGGTCCCGTTCGACACGGTGACGGGTGCGCTGCCGCACCAGGCGCAGGAAGTTCTGCGCGCCGCCGGGCACCTGGAAGCCGACGAGGTCGGCGCCGAGCAGCCCCTCGAGGATGTCGCTGCGCCACGGCAGCTGCTGGAACAGCTCGGTGGGCGGGAACGGGATGTGCAGGAAGAAGCCGATCCGCAGGTCGGGCCGCATCTCGCGCAGCAGCTTGGGCACCAGCTGCAGCTGGTAGTCCTGGACCCAGACGGTGGCGCCGTCGTCGGCGACGTCGGCGGTGGCCTCGGCGAAGCGGCGGTTGACCGTGACGTAGGCGTCCCACCACTCCCGGTGGAACTCCGGGAAGGCGACGGTGTCGTGGTACAGCGGCCACAGCGTCGCGTTGGAGAAGCCCTCGTAGTACTCCTCGTACTCGTCGCCGCTCAGGGGCACGGGGATGACGGAGTAGCCGTCGTGCTCGAAGGGCTCCACCGTCTCGTTCGATGCGCCGTGCCAGCCCACCCAGGCCCCACCCATGCGTCGCATCACGGGCTCGAGGGCCGTGACGAGACCACCTGGTGAAGTGCGCCAGTCCACACTGCCGTCATCGGCGGTGATGCGGTCGACGGGGAGCCGGTTGGCGACCACGACAAAGCGTGCGCGCTCGGACATTTTTCCTCCTAGGTCGGGTCCCACCCTAGCGACTGCGCTTGCCACACGCGGTCAGACGTCGGCAGAACCCCGACATGGCAAGGTAGGGGGCATGAGCTGGAACGCCGTGACCGACCACGCCCACACCTTCCTGTCCGCCGCCGCTGCGGACCCTTCGCGGGTGCTGCTCGCGCTCGACTTCGACGGCACGCTGGCGCCCATCGTCGACGATCCCGAGGACTCCCGGATGCACGACGGCGCCGCCGATGCCTTGGCGGACCTGGGCAACGCCTTGGGCCACGTCGCCATCATCACCGGACGCGGGGTGGCCGTCGTACGGCGACTCGGTCGGCTCGCTGAACGCCAAGGCCTCGACAACCTCATCGTGCTGGGCCAGTACGGCGCGGAACGCTGGGACGCGTCCACGGGGGAGGAGACCCCGCCGTCGGTGCCGGAGAACGTGGCAGCCGCCCGGCCCGAGGTGGAGCGGATCATCGCCGAGTGCCCCATCGACGGCGTGGTGCTGGAGGACAAGGGTCGCGCGCTGGGCGTCCACACCCGGCGCAGCGCCGACCCCGACGGCGCGTTCCGGCAGCTCAAGCCGCTGCTGGCAGGGGTCTCCGAGCGCTACGGGCTCGTCCTGGAGCCCGGCCGCAACGTGCTCGAACTCCGGGCCTCGTCACTGACCAAGGGCGACGCGCTGCGGGCGCTCGTCGAGGAGACGGGCGCCACCGTCGTTGCGATGTGCGGCGACGACCTGGGCGACCTGCCCGCCTTCGACGTGCTCCGCGAACTCCGCGCCGGCGGGCTCACGACGTGCGCGGTGGTCAGCGGTTCGGCTGAACAGCCGTTGATGGCCCAGCAGGCCGACGTCCTGGCAGAAGGCCCCGACGGCGTGGCGGCCTGGCTGCGCGACCTCGCCGCAGCGCTGGGGTGATGGTGGGGCGTGCGGGGCTTGAACCCGCGACGGGCGGATTATGAGTCCGCTGCTCTAACCGGCTGAGCTAACGCCCCTCGCGGAAGAAGGATAGCCAGTCGCGCGCAGCACGGCCACGACGCGCCGCATCATGCCGATGAACACCAGGGCCCACACCCCGAGGGCCACGTACAGGAAGACGGTGCCCAGCGCCTCGACGAGCGGGAGCCGGTCCACGCGGCCCAGGTTGATCGACGCAACGGCGAACATGCCCACGGGGAACACGATGGACCAGAACGTCGGGACATAGACCAGCGGCACCTTGTGCACGAAGTGGCGCCACACGCCCGCGCCCACCAGCACCGGGATGAGCCACAGGCAGAAGCTCCAGAAGATGGCGATCGTGCCGGCGATCAGGGTGCGCGTGGCGTCCACCATCGGCGTCGAGTCCATCGCCACGATGTTGCTGCCGGCCACCACCGCGATGGCCATGGCGCCCATCGCCACCCAGTAGGGCGGCTCGAACTCGCGCGGCGTGATGCCGAAGTGCACGATGCGCAGCAGCACGAGGATGGCGATGCCGCCGTAGAGCGCCACGCCCACCGACCAGGACAGCACGGCCAGGATGCCGACGAGGGCCCGGCCGTCCGGGAAGTACGGCATGATGCGCGTCATCCCGATCGCCAGCGACTGGCTGGCCACCGCCCAGATGAACCACGTGCCGTTCGTCCTGGCCAGGATGGGCTTGCCGTCGCGCGTCATCAGCACCTGCCACGGGAGCACGTACCCGAAGATGAACCACAGCAGCGCGGCGAACAGCACCAGCGGCACCGCGACGGCTGCGTACCCGCCGGCGATCAGGCGGACGGCCAGCACGTCGGTGCCCGCCACGACGGTGAAGTAGGCGAAGGCCATCTCCGGCCCGCGCAGGTCGCGCAGCATGGCCGCCCGATGCGTGATGGCCCGCCAGACGTAGAGCACCCACAGCACGACGTAGGAAACGGCGGCAATGCCGAGCAGCACCAGCGACAGGGGTTCCATGCCGACCTCGTGGAGGCCGATCGAGACGATGCCCGTGCCCATCACCAGGGCGAAGTACCCGGGCGAGAGGTGTTCCAGGGCCTGGGAGAACGCCGACTGTGGCCGCTCGGACACGGTGCCGCCCGTCAGAGCTTCGGGTTGATGCTGGGACCGCCCGGGCCGGACTCGCCGTCGCCCGGCACGTCCATCGACGGGGAGTCGCTGTAGGGGCCGCCGTCGCTGCCGGGTGAGCTCGGGCTGGCCGGCTGGCTGCTCTGCGGCTCGCCCGACTGCGGCGATGCCGACGCGGGCTGCGGCGAGCCCGACCCCTCACCCGAACCCTCGGCGGGCGACGGGATGGGCGGGGGAGCGTCGACGGGGGGCTGGTTCTGGAACGCCAGGATGGCCATCAGCAGCGCCAGCGCCGACAGCAGCGCCATGATCAGGAACGACACCAGGATCGTGATCCACGAGGCGCGGTCGCGCCTGCCGGGCCACGCCAGCGGCCACAGGCGCGTGGCGCCGTGGCCGGTCCTGTCGATCCAGTGCAGGCGGTAGTCGGGGCCCGACGGGCGGCTCAGCGGCGGCACCATCGACAGGTCGATGGCGCGCAGCACGCGGTCGGCCTCCTCGACGGCGGCGAGTGAGCCGTCGAACGCCAACGCCGCCCACGGGGCGAGCGGCAACAGGTGCGCGAGGGTGGGGTCGTCGTCCTCGGCGCGGTACCGGACGGCGGTGCGGCCGTCGTCCTGGTCCTCGCCGCCACGCGCCACGACGGTGTCGATGTGCATGGCGTTGACCTCACCGGAGAAGCGGGCGCGGGCCGCGGCATCGCGCGCGGCGCCCTCGGAGAGGAGGATCAGCATGACGGAGTCGCCGCCGTCCTCGTGCGCGACGAACGTGGTGCCGGCAGGGGTGGCGGTGAGCCTGGCGTCGAGCCAGAAGTCGCCGACCTTGGGCGGATCCTCGTCGCGCAGGGGGTGGTGCGCGGCCAGCACGACGTCGTCCTCCGGCGCCACCTCGGGAGGTGGGGGAGGGGGACCCTGGACCGGGCCGGTCTCGTCGTGCTCGCTCATCGGGACCATCGAACCACATCCGAGCAAGCAGGTCATGCTTCACATGGGGCGCTATCGTTGAGCGCGGGTCCCACGTCCAGAAGGAGTCACGCGTGAGCACTACGCCGACCGAAGTCACCCACCTGCCGGAGACGGTCGCAGACGCCGCCAAGGTGCTGGGGCAGGCGATCAGCCAGGTGCAGCGCGTCATCGTCGGCCAGGAGCACATGGTCCAGCAGTTGATGGTGGCGCTCCTCGCCAAGGGCCACTGCCTGCTCGAGGGCGTGCCCGGCGTCGCCAAGACGCTGGCCGTGCGCTCGTTCGCCACGGTGGTGGGCGGCGACTTCGCCCGCGTGCAGTTCACGCCCGACCTGGTGCCCTCCGACATCGTCGGCACCCGCATCTACTCGGCCAAGGCGGAGAGCTTCGAGATCGAACTCGGCCCCGTCTTCGTCAACTTCGTCCTGGCGGACGAGATCAACCGCGCGCCTGCCAAGGTGCAGTCGGCCATGCTCGAGTTGATGGCGGAGAAGCAGGTCTCGATCGGCGGGGTGACCTACCCGGCGCCGAAGCCCTTCATCGTCATCGCGACGCAGAACCCCATCGAGTCCGAGGGCGTCTACCCGCTGCCCGAGGCGCAGCGCGACCGCTTCCTGGTCAAGGTGGACGTGCCCTACCCGCGCGGCAACGAGGAACTCGAGATCCTGCGGCGCATGAGCGTGACCCCTCCGGTCGCGGAGCGCGTCCTCAACCCCGACCTCGTCCGCCACCTGCAGGACATGGCCTCCAACGTGTTCGTCCACAACCTCGTGGCCGAGTACATCGTGCGGCTCGTGCTGGCCTCGCGCACGCCGTCGGACTTCAACATGCCCGACCTGGAGGGCGTCATCCAGATCGGCTGCTCCCCGCGTGCCACGCTGGGCCTGGTGGCCGCCGCCCGTGCGCTCGCGCTCATCAACGGCCGCGACTACGTCCTGCCCACCGACGTCCAGGCCGTGGCCAAGGACGTGATGGCGCACCGCATCGTGCTGGGCTTCGACGCCGTCGCCGACAACGTGCTGACCACCGACGTCGTGGACCGGATCCTCGCCATGGTGCCCGCCCCCACCCCGGTGTGGAACGAGCAGCAGCGCCAGGCCAGCCACCAGGCGCACGCCCACCAGCCCGGCCGGAGCTGATCCCTTGGCACGGCCGGGATTCACCTACGACGGCCCCCCGAAGGGGCCGCCGATGGTCGCACCCTCGGGCGAAGGGGCCGAGTACTCGGTGCTGCGCCCACCCACCGGGCCGACGGTGCCGCTCAACAAGCTCGCCCCCGAGGCTGCACTGCGCAGGCTCGAGCTGACGATCGTGCGCCGACTCGAGGGCTTCCTGCAGGGCGACCACCTCGGCCTGCTGCCCGGCCCCGGCACCGACACCAACGACGCCCGCATCTACCACCCCGGCCAGGACGACGTGCGCAAGATGGACTGGGCCGTGACCGCCCGCACCACCGTCCCGCACGTGCGTGACACCATGGCGGACCGCGAGCTCGAGGTGTGGGCCCTGCTCGACGTCACGCCGTCGATGAACTGGGGCACCGAGGGCATCACCAAGCGTGACCTCGGCATCGCGGCCATCGCGACGATCGGCTTCCTCTCGCAGAAGATGGGCGACCGGTTCGGCGGCATGATGATGCTGCCCGACCAGGTGAAGCGCCTGCCCGCCCGCTCGGGCCGCACCGCGCTGTACGGGCTGTTGCGCAAGCTGCTCACCGAGCCGATCGTGCCCGACCACGCGCCGGGCTCCATCGAACTCGAGGACGGCATCGAACAGCTCACCCGGTCACAGCGGCGGCGCGGCATGCGGGTGGTGGTCTCCGACTTCCTCACGCCCGGCGACGCGGAGCTCGACCCGAACGTGCCCCCGCCGTGGGAGCGCGCCATCCGGCGCCTCGCGGTGCGCAACCAGGTGTTGGCCATCGAGGTGATCGACCGCCACGAGCTCGAGTTCCCCGACGTCGGCGAGATGTTGATCCGGGACCCGGAGACGTCGTTCGCACGCTACGTCAACACCTCCGACGACGCGGCCAAGCGCCGCATGGACGCGGCGACGCGGGCGCAGCGTGAACGCATCAAGGTCTCGCTGCGGCGCGCCGGGGCCGGCCACATCCAACTGCGCACCGACCGCGACTGGGTCACCGACATCGCCCGCTTCGTGCTGCACTACCGCAAGGTGGCCGGCATGCTGCACCAGCCCCCGCAGGGGGTGAGCAAGTGAGTTGGCTGTGGTCCTGGATCCCGGAGTTCGCCAACCCCGGGAGGCTCTGGACCCTGGCCCTGCTCCCTGCCCTGGTCATCGCGTACCTGATCCTGCTGCGGCTCAAGGGCCGGGTGGCGCTGCGCTTCACGAACACGGGCGTGCTGGGCAGGGTCGTCGGAACCCAGCGACGGTGGACGCGGCACGTCTTCGTGGCCATGTCGCTGTGTTCGCTCGTGGCGCTGGGCCTGGCCTACGCCAACCCGTTGGGCACGGAGAAGGTGCCGCGCGAGCGGGCCACCGTCGTGATGATCGTGGACGTGTCGCTGTCGATGTCGGCGGAGGACGTGGAACCCAACCGGCTCGACGCGGCGAAGCAGGCCGCCGTCGAGTTCGTCCGTGGGCTGCCGGATTCCTTCAACGTGGCGGTGGTCGCGATGTCGGGGCGCCCCACCATCGCCATCCCGCCGACGACGGACCGCGGCGCCACCGAGCGCGCCATCACGTCCCTGGAGCTGGCCGACGGGACCGCCATCGGCGACTCGATCACCACTGCGCTGCGCGCCGTCGACATGGCGCCGCCCGGTGGTGACGGCGAGGAGCCCGCGCCCGCCATGATCGTGATGCTGTCGGACGGCACCAACACCGAGGGCCCCGCGCCCGCCGAGCCCGCGAGCCGGGCCAAGGCCGAGGAGATCCCGATCTTCACGATCGCCTACGGCACCCAGAACGGCTTCGTCGACGTCGACGGGCAGCGCGAGAACGTCGCCCCGGACACCGCGACGCTCGAGCAGATCGCCGACGTGACGGGGGCCCGCGCCGTCGACGCCGACAACCGTGCCTCGCTGGCCGACGCCTACCGCGACGTCGGCTCGGTCATCGGCTTCGAGGACGTGGCCAAGCCCATCACCGCCACCTACGCGTTCGTCGCGCTCGGCTTCGCCATCGTCGCCGCCCTGGGCGCGGTGTTCATGGCTGCGAGGTGGCCACGATGACCCACCTCATGATCGAGTTCATGGCCCCCTACCGGCTGTGGGCGCTGGCGGTCATCCCGCTGATCGGCGTGCTGTACGTGGTCCTGTCCGGCCGCACGTCGAAGCCCCGGCCCATGAGTTCGCGGCTGAGGATCGTGGTGCCCAAGGACGCCGCCTGGAAGCGCCATGGCGCCGTCCTGCTCGGGCTGCTGTCGCTGGCGGCGTTGATCGTGGCGTGGGCCATCCCCAAGGACTACGTGGACAAGCCGCGGGACCGGGCCACCGTCGTGGTCTCGATCGACGTGTCGTGGTCCATGGAGGCCCGCGACGTTGAGCCCGACCGCCTCCAGGCGGCGCAGGAGTCGGCGAAGGCGTTCGTCGACTCGCTGCCGGAGCGGTTCAACGTGGCGCTGGTGTCGTTCGCGGGGACGGCAGACCTCATCGTGCCGCCCACCATCGACCGGGGCGTGGTGCACCGCGCCATCGACTCGTTGCAGCTGGCGCCCTCGACCGCCGTGGGTGAGGGCGTCTACAAGAGCCTCGACGCGCTCAAGCTCGTGCCGCCGGACCCGTCAGACCCGGACGCGGTGGCCCCCGCCGCCGTCGTGCTGCTCTCCGACGGCGCCACCAACATCGGCCGCAGCTCCGCCGGCGCGGCGGAGAAGGCGAGGGAGCAGGGCGTGCCGGTCTACACCATCGCCTTCGGCACCGACAACGGCTTCGTCGAGCAGGACGGCCAGCGGCAGCGAGTGGCAGTGGACCACTGGGAACTCAGTGAGATCGCCCGGCTGTCGGGCGGCAAGAAGTACGCCGCCGAATCCGCAGGGCAGCTGGACGAGGTCTACGACGCCATCCGGCAGTCGGTGGGCACCGAACGCGTGCCCGCGGAGGTCACCGACCGCTACGCCGGGCTGGCCATCATCTTCGCGGTGCTGGCGGCCATGGGCGTCATCTCGCTGGGGGCGCGGTGGCCGTGAGCATCGCCGACAACCTCGCCCGGATCAGGGCCGAGGTGGACGACGCGGCGCGTGCCGCCGGGCGCGACCCGTCGTCGGTGCGGATCATCCCCGTGTCGAAGTACCACCCGGTCAGCCAGATCCGCGAGGCCCACGCTGCCGGCTACGCCCTGTTCGGTGAGAACCGGGTGCAGGAGATGGTTGCCAAGCACGCCGAGGTCGCCGACGAGGGCATCGGGTTCGCCATCATCGGCAACGTGCAGTCCAACAAGGCCAAGCCCGTGGCAGAGCTGGCGGCGGAGCTGCAGTCGCTGGACTCGCTCTCCCTGGCCCGGAACCTCGACCGGCGCTGCGCCGCGCTCGGCAGGCGGCTGCCTGTGCTGGTGCAGGTCAACACGTCGGGGGAGCCGCAGAAGTCGGGCATCGCGCCGGAGGCCGCCGTCGACTTCGCCCGCCAACTGCAGCAGTTCGAGGCGCTGGACGTGCGCGGGCTGATGACGATGGCGGTGTTCAGCGACGACGAGGCCGAGGTGGCCGCCTGCTTCACCCGGCTCACCGACGCGCAGGCGCGGATCCGCGATGCGCTGGGCGGGGGCTACGACGAGCTCAGCATGGGGATGTCGGGCGACTTCACGCTCGCCGTCGCCCACGGCTCCACGTGCGTGCGCATCGGCACCGCGATCTTCGGCCCGCGCGTCGTGGCCTGAGGCCGCGGCTCACTGCTGGGTGACCTCCTCGGCCAGGTCGAGGCCGGACGCCGTGCCGTCGTCGGGCACCAGCCGCAGTTGCGGTGCAGGTCGCGGGGCGGTCTTCGCTCCGGCGTCGTTGTCCTTCCATTTCTGGGCGAGGCCCACCATCCCCGCTGCCCGTTCGTTGATGACCTCGCGGTCCGCGGCGCTCGGCCGGTAGGACGGCAGGTCCCCGTCGGCCCCCGGGCCGGCCAGTTCGTCGTACGGGGTGCCCCCGGAGGTGGTGTCGCGGTAGTTGCGCTCCAGGGCCACCAGCCACCGTCCGAGGCCTCCGGCCGCGGTCCGGAACCTGATCCACCGGTGGTTGTCCCAACCCTTCGCCGGGACGACGCCGGGTCGTTCCCCGGCGAACGTGCGCACCAGCTTCGCCGCGCCCAGCCGTCCGCGTTCGGCAAGTGCGGTGACCACCTCGGGCGGCATCGACAGGTTCATGCCACCCTCCGAGTCGTCGTGGTGGACCGTGACGATGCGGTCGCGGTAGCCGGGCATCACCATCTGGGCCCCGTCCACCCATTCGCGGGCGGTGTGGACCATGAGGGCCCCGAAGGACAGCCAGCCGCCGAGCCCGCCGGAGGGGAGTGGGAACCATGGCCGCTGGTGGCCGCCGAGGTTGCTCGTGGGCAGGTAACTGTTCTCCCCTTGGTCTGCCGACTTGCCCCGCCCCAAAGGGAACGGGCCGAGGTTGAAGGCGAACGTCGGGTGCCGGGGCAGCGGCGTGTCGAAGAAGTGCACGGGGAGGTTGGCGCACAGGCCGCCGTCGGTGAACCAGACGCTGGAGGCCACACGCTGGTCGCGCGGGGCGTCCTGGTTGGACGGCTGCGTGTAGTCCACCGCCCAGAGCCGCACTGCCGAGATCAGCACGGGGAAGCTCAGCGACATCCGGGTGGCCACGATGATCGGGAGGTCGTCCTCGCCGGGCCACGGCCGCAGGTTGGCCTGCGCGACGGGGGACACGCCTGGCGCAGGGTGCTCGACCATCCAGTCGACGACGTCGCTGGGGAAGAGCCGACGGAACTCCTCGGGGTCGAAGAAGTACTCCCTGGTGCTCCAGGGCATCGCCATGGGTTGGTGTCTGGTCAGGTTCGTCGTCATCGTGCGCAGCGTCACGCCCGAGCCCTTGAGGTCGCCGAACGTCACCGGCGGCGCCCCGGGTGCCCGGCCGGCGAGCGACTGGATCTTGGCGTGCAGCCACGGGGTGAGCGCGGTGCCCTGCGCAGCGCCGTCCCCCGGCATGCCCGTGCACATCCCGTAGCCGTCGTCGGCGACCCGGCCGAACCGGCGCAGCGCCGACCATGCGACGGCGACGGCAACGCCCACTAGGAGGACGAGCACGCCGCCGACGATCGCGGCCACGCCGCCCACGCCAACGCCCAGCCATCCCAGCACGATGAGCACGAGGCCGGGCAGCGCGCCGAGGAGGGCCGCGACGGGGAAGTGGCGCAGCAGGCCGCCGACGAGCGCCGCCGGCTTGCTTCCCTCGGCCTCCATCGCGCCGAACAGGACGCGGAACAGCGGCGCGGCCGTGCGCGTCGGCTGGAAGAAGGTCGCCAAGGTCGACCGGCCGCCCGGCGCGGGCGCCGCCAAGTCGTCTGGCATGCGGTCGAGCTCCTCGAAGCCGCCGCCGTGCCGCCCCAGCTCGGCGGCCGCAGCGGCCGCGGCGGCGATGGCCCCAGCCGAGGCGCCACCCACCTGGCTCAGCCGGTAGGTGCGCGCGAGTTCGGCCACCGCGCGCGGGTAGATCACCCCACTGGTGATGCCGCCCTTCATCACGATGTCGCAGGTCAGCTTGGGGTGTGAGTAGGCGTCGGTCATGGCTCTCCTGTCATCCGATCCCGAGCTGGTGCTCGAAGAAGTCATCGACCACCTCGCGGCACATGGCCGCATACGGTGCCTCGTCGTTGGTGAACTGCCTGATGTCGGCGATCCGCTGCGTCAGTTGCTGCACGAGTTCGTCGTCGTCCGGATGCCGTTGCACGTTGCGCTGGGCGTCCAGGGCGCTGCGCAGGTGTGCCTGCAGGAGGTCCAGCCGCTCGCGCCGGGCGCGCCGCAGGCCGCGGCGCTGGAGTCCGCAGACCTCGATGGTCGCGGCTCCCTTCCTGCTGCGCCGTCGCGGCGAGATCCAGCCGTCCTCGATGGTGCCGGTACCCCAGGTGAACGTCAGGTGCCTTTCGGGGAAGTCGAGGTACGGGTGCAGCACCAGCCGCTTCTCGTGGTGCTCCTCGCCCGGGGCCTTGGCGCGGCTGGCCTCCGAGGCGAGGGGGAACGCGTTGGCCTTGCCGACGGTGCGCTCCACGGAACCGGGGAGTTCCTGCCCGCGCGCGCTGTTGCAGTCGGTGCACGAGGGGAGGAGGTTGGTCCACTCGCTGGCCAGCCAGTAGTAGCCGGGCGGCACCAGGGCGCCGTCGATCTTCACCGCGCCCTTCGGGCGGTAGTGCTCGATGGCCATCTGCTGGGTGGAGGCGTAGTAGGTCTCGCAGTAGGCGCACTTGCCGAAGAAGGCCTCGGTGAGCGCCGGCCTGACGTCCTTGGCGCGGTAGGCCTTGTACTTGTCGCTGGGGTACGGCGTCCTGCCGTCCCAGTGCTCGTAGTAACGCAGGATCGTCTCCCGCTCGTCCAGGGTGGCCTTCTCCGACGAGCTGGGTGGCGCCTTGGGGCGCCTGACCCGCCTCATCGCCAGCTCCGGGGCAGGTGTTCGTCCCACAGCGCGGTCAGGCGGGCGGTGACCTCGGCCGTCGTGGGGGCCTCGGCGTCGCCCCGTTGTCGACGGGCGGCGATGTACTCATCCGCGGAGGCCAGGAGCAGCCGTTCCCGTTCGGTGGTGCCCAACTGCTCCAGGACGTCGAGCCGGGAGCGGACCCGCTCGAGTTCCTTCGCCTCCTCCGGCGTGGGCTTCGGCACGGCCTTGAGCCGGTAGTACAGCTCCCACAACTCGGCCACCTCCGGGTCGTCGGTGCTGCCCAGCCCGAAGTGCTCCGACGTGAGCAGTTGCTCGATGCTCATCCCCGTCACGGGCGGCAGGTCGGACAGGGTGACGACGTCGCCGTCGTTGTTGCGGCGGACCACCACCACCTCGCCGTCGACGATGCCGCGCAGGCACAGCGGGTCGTGCGTGGTCACGACGAACTGGACGCGGGGCAGCAGGTCGCGCAGGGCTCCGACGATCCGCAGGCGCCAGCGGGGGTGCAGGTGTGCGCCGATCTCGTCGAGCAGCACGATGCCCTCGGCCAGCGAGCTGTGGCTCCAGAGCCGCAGGACGCTGCGCAGGATGTCGCAGGCCATCACCACCATGGATTGGTAGCCGTCGCTCAGCGAGGCGAGGTCGGAGATCGACCTGCCCTGCCGCAGGACGACCCGTCCACGGCGACGTTCCAGGCCAGACGTGGCGTCGAGCGCGAGCATCGCGTGGATGCCGCGCGCCACGTCGTCGAAGGTCGTGTCGTCGAGCGTCAGCAGCCAGGCGGTGGGATCGGTCAGCGGGAGCAGGGGGTCGAAGAGGTTGTCGACGCGCACGACGCGGTCGTCCGGGCCGGACGGGGCCTCCCTCGGCAGGAGCCTGGTGGCGCCGTACCCCAGCAGCAGGGCGGGGACGGGTTCCGGCCCGGTGAACTCGGCGTCCCCCTTCCTCCAGACCAGTTCGAGCGGCTCCGTGCGCCCGGACAGGAACACCTGCACCAGGCCGTTGCGCGCGCCGTGGCGCAGGTAGTTGCGGGCGTCGATGCGCAGGGCGCGGCGCTGGTCGCCGCCCATCAACGTGAGGGCCAGCGCGTGCAGCACCGAGCTCTTGCCCGACCCGTTCTCCCCGAGCAGGACGGTCCAGGGGCCCCGGCCGCTGGTCGACCGCGAGAAGTCGATGTCCACCTCGCGGATCGGCCGGAAGTTCCGGATGACCACGCGCTCGATCCACTGGGCCGTCCTGAAGTACTGCTCCTGCTCGGCCCCGACGGCGGCGCTGAGGTCGTAGCCCTGGCTGGGGGACGGTGGCAGCTCGGGCCCGGCGGCAGGGGGTGCGGCCATCGCGAACCGGTCGGCTCCCGGCGACACCTGGCGGCGCAGGGTGGGAAACGAGTCGTCGTCGCCGTCCCATCCGCGTTCGACGTGCGTGGCGCGGGCTCGGACGAGGGCCTCCCGGTTGAGCGCGAACAGTTCGATGGTGACGCGTCCGCGCTCGGTCAGGGGGCGCACGGCGCCGTCGGGGTCGTGGCGCAGGTGCGCGGCCGGGTCGTCGAGGAGCGGGTCGAGGAGCAGGGCCTCCTCGTCGGCCAGCGTGTCGGGCGACGTGGCACGCGGCCCTGCCACGGGGAAGCGGGTGCCGCGCGTACGGATGCAGTCGGCGCAGGCGGCGAAGAGGTTCTCCCACGAATAGGTGAGCCACCCGTAGGCAGCGAGGTCGGCCTTGCCGTCCAGGCCCATGGCGCCCCACGGCGGCCGGTGGTGCGTGACTGCCGCCGCGTCGGTGCCGAGTGCCTCGAGCGGGCGTTCGCAGTAGGCGCAGTTGCCCCTGGTCATCGCCAGCAGCGTGGCCAGGACCTCCGGGTCCCGCAGCACCGCGTGCAGTTCGGGCGCAGCGCCCGGTGGCGTGCCGCCTTCCGCCTTCCGCGCGCCGGCGCGCTTCTCCCTGACCTCCGCCAGACGGCGTGGTTCCTCCGGTCGTCGCAGCATGATCCCCCCTGCCCCTTGAGTGGATTATCCACGCGTCGGCACAGGGAAGTGAAGGGCTGGCCGAACTCGGCCGGCGAGGGCTCCGGCGGGATCAGCCTGCGTCGACGGCCAGGTTCTCGATCTCCAGTACCGGCACGTCGCTGCTGTGGCGCATCTCGAAGACCTGCTCCAGGAACGACACCTGGGCCTCCAGGGCCTGACGGCGGGCTGCCATGCCGCGGAAGCCGTGGCCCTCGCCGTCGAACATCACCAGCGCCAGGGGGAGGCCCTTGGCCCGCACCGCCTCGGCGAGTTGTTCGGCCTGCGCCGGCGGCACGACCTTGTCGTCGCGGCCCTGCAGCACCAGCATGGGGGTGCTGAGGTTGTCGAGGTGGTTGATGGGGGAGCGCTCCTCGTAGACGTCACGGCCATCGGGCCATGGGGCGACGAGCCCGTCGAGGTAGCGGGATTCGGCCTTGTGGGTGTCGGTGGCGAGCGTGGGTAGGTAGCCGATGCCGTACCGGCTGACCCCGGCGGCGTAGACGTCGGTGGTGGTCAGCGAGCGCAGCGTCGTGTACCCGCCGGCGCTGCCGCCGGTGATCGCGACCCGGGCGGGGTCTGCCAGCCCCTGGCCGGTGACCTCGCGGACTGCGGCGGCGACATCAGCCACGTCGAGTTCGCCCCAGCGGCCGCGGAGGCGGTCCCGGTACTGTCTGCCGAAGCCCGTGGAGCCCGAGTAGTTCACGTCGAGCACCGCGAACCCACGCGAGACCCAGAACTGCGTGGCCGCGTTGTAGGACGCGTTGGCCATGGCCGTGGGACCGCCGTGGGTCAGCACGATCATCGGCGGGTTGGTCACCTCCGGGCGGTACAGCCAGGAGTGGACACGCCCGGCCGGCCCATCGGCCCAGACCGCAGCGGGGGCGGCGACGAACTCGTCGGCGACACCAGACGGGCCGGCGAGGATCTGGTTGCCGCCGTCGGCGCGCAGCTCGACGAGGGTGGCGGGCCGGTCTGCCCACTCGGCCACCACGTACAGACAGTCGCGGTAGGCCGCGATCGACTCGACGTCCGTGGTGCCCGCCAACGGGTGCGTGACCTCGCCGCTCTCGACATCCCACAGTGACAGCATCCCCTTGCCGTCGACGTACTCGACGGTGGCCAGCAAGGTGTCGCCCACGACGGCGGCCACCGGCGGGGTCAGCACCCAGGTCGGCCCGGCGCAGTCGCTGTCGACCGTCCACTGGTTGCCGTGGTGGACGCGCCAGTTCCAGAACCCCGACTCATCGGTGACGTAGGCGCAGGCCTCCAGGTCGCGCAGGGCCACGGGGTACTGGGCCGAGACTCCGTCGGCACCGTAGAGGCGTTCCGCGTCCCACCAGTCGCCGATCGCCGCGCGCCACACCTCGGCGGTGTCCCAGCTCATGTCGGGGTGGTTCCACTGGTACCACGCGACGTGGCTGCCGACGACGGTGGGCCCTGCGTAGAAGTCGGCCCCCGTGGCGATGACCCGTCCGGGGGACGGCTCGCCCTCCAGGCTCAACGTGACGAGTTCGGTGCGCGGCTCGGGCTTCGCCGAGTGGTCCTCGCGGACGGCCAGGACGAATTCGTTGGCGACGCTGAGGTGGAGCCCGCCGTAGACGTACGGCGACTCCGCCGGCGTCAGCGGACGACGGGTGCCGTCCTCGTCGAGCAGCCAGACCCGGCGGGTGCGGTCGTCGCAGTAGACCAGTTGCTCGCGATTGGCCGAGTAGGCGCCGCCGCCGTACTCCATGGCGCGTGAGCGCACGTTCGCGTCGGGGGTCAGATCGGTGAGTTCGCCGTCCCACGTGCGGTGCCGCACCGTGACCCTGCCGTCCTCGGCCGCGATCGTGGCGAGCCAGAGCACACCGCTCCTGGACACCTGCACCTGGGAGATGGCGTCAGGGTAGTTCAGTACGGAATCGAGGCTCGCGCGCATGGGACTTGTCTATCGCATTGCGTGTCGGTTGGAAACCTGGGCACAATGGGCTCACACCGCCTGGCTGGGCTTGATCGCAGGGGAAGGCAATCCAGCCCAACCAGGAGGTACAACCGAGATGAACGCTCGTCACACGAGTGGCCAGGCGCAGGGGATGGTCGTCATCCACTCCGCGTCAGCAGCGCTGTGCCCGCACATCGAGTGGGCCCTCGGATCGGCGCTCGGCCGCCGCATCGAACTGTCCTGGACGCAGCAGTCCGCGGAACCTGGCGCCCGTCGCGCCGAGCACTCCTGGGCCGGCAACGTCGGCACCGGCGCCGTGCTGTCGTCGGCACTCTCCCAGATCGGCCACCTGCGCTTCGAGGTCACCGAGGAGCCGACGGCGGGTTCGGACGGGCAGCGCTACTGCTACACGCCGTCGCTGGGTGCCTTCACCGCGCAGGTGGGCGTGCACGGCGACATCCTCGTCCCCGAGGACAGGCTGCGTCACGCCATCGCCAACGACGCCCTGGGTGGCGAGCCCCTGAACCACGCACTGGACAGGCTGCTGGGCGTGCCGTGGGACGAGGAACTCGACGTCTTCCGCTACGCCGCTGAGGACTCGCCGGTGCGCTGGCTGCACCAGGTGGTGTGAGCCTGCTCAGTCGACGCGGCGGCGGGCCAGCTTGATGGCGAGGTCGGCCGCCACCAGCACCGGCCACAGGAGCCACCCGAAGATCGCCACGTACATCGCGGTGTCCGTGACGGGGCTGCTGATCACGACGCTCGCCATGGACACGCCTTCCGCCGCGGCGATGGCGAGCCCCAACAGCGCGACGGGACGGCTGAGGAAGCGCGCCCTGAGGGCCAGCCACGAGACCACCGCCACCATCGACAGCGTCACCGGCAGGACGAACGCGTGCGTGGCGGCACCGATCGGGGTGATGTGGTGCAGCGCCAGCACCGCCTCGTCGCTCATCCGGGAGGCGTCTGCCAGCACCCATACCGAGTACAGCCCGGCGAACAGGAGCAGCTGCACCGCTGCCACCGCGCCCACGGCCCCGACGAACCGGCTGGCGGTGGGGTGCGACGCGCGCTCGACGATCTGGCCGAGCGCGGCGGTGAGCGCGAGCAGCGCGACCGCGCTGACGATGCTGCTCAGGGCGTTGATGCCGAGCGCCGCCTGACTGTCGGCGGCGTATGCACGCACCAGGTCGGCGGTCGCGGTTGCGGCATCGGGCGCCTCCGGCGTGAAGGAGCCGAAGGCGGCGGCCAGCCAGACCAGGCCGGCGACGGCGGCCGTGAGATGCGCGCCGCGCCGGGGGTGGGCGGCCGTTGCGGTAGTGGTGGGCGAGGTGGCGGTGTCCATGTCTCCTCCTGGGACGTGGGTGGACTCTGACCCCACTACCGTCGCGTGGCGCCGGTCCCCGGATCCACCGGCAAGCGTCCCGCAGGGTCACGATCGGGTGCTTGGCCCCGCGCGGGACAGGTGTCCCTTCCCGACGGGACCCGGTTTGGCTAGCCTGCCGTCATGTCGCTCAGCCAGACCCGGGCCCTCGTCGTGGTGCTGTCCGCGGTGCTCGCCGCCGTCACGGGCCTGGGGTTGGGGGCGCTGGGGGGTGTCCCTATGGTGTCTGTCAAGCTGCGACGGCTGGTCTTGGCTGGTAGTAGGTCCCGTTGCGGAGC
>NZ_BAABLV010000026.1:0-144316 GCF_039544535.1 Tessaracoccus lubricantis | reverse complement strand
CTACGCGGGCATCTTGAGATGAGTCAACGAATCGGCCTACGCGGGCATCTAGCGTGAGTCAACTCGCCGATTCGCGCCGTTCCATCGGTTGCGCTACGATTAGTCGCTGCCGGGGAAACCCGGCGATGGTGGGTATAGCTCAGTTGGTAGAGCACCTGGTTGTGGTCCAGGATGTCGCGGGTTCAAATCCCGTTACTCACCCCAAACGGGTCAGGTGTGAACTTGCGACCAAGGGGCCCACCCTTGGTCGCGGTTCCCACTTGGCCCATCTTCTTCGCCTCGGCGGCCCAGCTCAGGGCGTCGGCGTGGAGGCCGGACAGGCTCAGGCCGTCGTACGGATTCCGGTAGCCGACGCGCACGTCGTTGTCCTCGTCGATGTAGATCGCCTTGAACAGTGCCTGGTTGCACAGCCGACGGTTCGCGTCGTCGGCGTGCTCGTAGAGGTCGGCGGCGTTCGACAGCAGTTTCAGCGAGTCGTCGAGGTTCGCACGCGCGTCAGCGTAGTGGCCGTGGTGCGCGGTGATCCGGTGCTCGATGGTCTCCAGCGACGCGGTGATCCGGTCCTGTTCCTTCTTGAGGAGGTCGAGCGGGATGGCTCCGGCATAGTGGGCTTGGAGCAGTTTCCGCTGCTCGCCTTCGAGCTGGGTCCTCCGGGTCGCGAGGTCAGTGAGTTCGGCGGCTCCTTCGGCCATCATCTCGTCGAACCGGGCATGGAGCATCGCCGACACCGCCTGTGTCGTTTCGGGGTCGAGCTGCACCCTGGCGTAGAAGCGTTCGATGAGTCGTTCGACCTGCTCAATGAGCATCGCCTGCCGCGTGCAGTTACCTCTCCCGGCGTGGCGGCTGGCGCAGACGAAGTACGGGTAGATCGTGCCGTGACTGCTCTTCGCGTTGCACACCAGCAACCGCGAGCCACACTGCCCGCAGAACACGGTCCCCTTCAGATAGTGCTCATGGACTTGCGTCGCGTCGGCGGCCGAGCGGTGCGTGCCGAGCACGGTCTGCACCTGGTCCCACACCTCGTTGGGGACGATGGCCTCGTGCGCTCCGGCGTAGGTGACGCCTTGATAGCGAACGCTGCCCTTGCAGTACGGGTTGGTCAGCATCCGGTGCACGGACGACTTCCCGATGGGTCGGGATGGCCGTCGCGGTGACGCTGCCGTCGTGAGCCCGCGCGCCACGAGTTCCTGGTGGAGCTGGCTGGTCGTCCAGTCACCGGAGGCGAACACCCGGAAGGCCCACCGGACCAGTCGGGCTCGTTCCTCGTCGATCTCGACGGTGCGTACCTCCCGCCCGAACTCGTCGCGCACGCCGACGTTGCGGTAGCCGATGGGTGCCTTGGTCACAGTGCCGCCCTGCGCCGCCTTCTGCGACAGACCCTTGACGACCTCGGTGGCGAGGTTGCGGGAGTAGAACACGGAAGACCCCGAAGGGCGACTGCACCGAGAGATCGTCGAAATCCGCGACGCGATGATCGACCCCCGAGTCGCCTTCGACACCAGCCGAACCGAACGCGCCCTGCTCGAACGCGCCGAGAGTCACCTCGTCGGAAACGACACCGCCGTCGCGACGACCTTGCCCGTCTCGAATGCCGAGGAGCGGGAATCGTGATCGGCCGCATCGCCCTCGGCGGCGGGATCGCGGCAGCAGCGACAGCAGGGGCCGGATACGCCATCGCGCGCCGGCTCACCGCACCCGCCGGCCCGCGCACGTTCGACCTCCCCGCCCGAGGAGTCGAGCACGACGCCAACAGCGACCTGATCGTGCTCGACCGCACCGACCAAACCACCGCGCCTGGCATCTACAACCTCTGGTTCAAGCACGGAGGCTGGGTCCAGCTCTCCACCGAGATCGTCGATCGCGGACCTACTCGCGTCGCGCGAAGGATCACCGGCACTGCACCTGGCCTCACCCCGAAGGTCGGCAACCGTGCCTCGTGGAGCGGCATCTACTACGCCGCCCCAGCCGACGCCGGACTCCACGCCCGCGACATCACCATCACCACCCCCACAGGACCATGCCCAGCCTGGCGCATTGACGGCGACCTCTCGACCTGGGCCATCCACATCCACGGCCTCGGCAGCACCCGCGCCGGCACCCTCCGCGGCGTCCGCGCCGCAACCGAACTCGGCTACACCTCCCTCGTCGTCAGCTACCGCAACACCACGGAAGGACCACGAGTCGGCACCGGCCGCTCAACCCTCGGCGATACGGAGATGGCCGACGTGGACGAGGCCATCGGGTACGCCGTCCGACGAGGAGCCCCGCAGATCGCGCTCTTCGGCTGGTCGATGGGTGCCGCCGTCGCCCTTCAGCTCGCCAACCGGCCTCGACACGAGGGGCTGATCGCCGCGCTCGTGCTCGACTCACCAGTCCTCAACTGGACCGAAGTCATCAAGTCCAACTGCGCCCGCAGCGGACTACCCGCAGCAGCCGGGCACCTCGCGATCCCGTGGCTCACCCTCGCCCCACTGGCTCGCGCCGTCGGATTGCCGGGGCGCATCCCGCTCCGCTCGTTCGACTGGACCGCACGAGCCGCGGACCTCACCACGCCGACCCTGATCCTCCACGGCACCAGAGACGACTCCGTACCGATCCGGCTCTCACAAGCACTCCGCGACGCCCGCTCGAACCTCGTCGAGCTGGAGACCTTCGACGCCGGCCACACCCTCTGCTGGAACACCGACCCCGACCGGTGGCATAAGTCAGTGACCACCTGGCTCAAGGCGCGTGTCCCACGCTGATCGGCAGAACGGAGCGACCACCCTCGGCACCGATCTTGTTCGGTCACGCCCGGAGAAACCCAACTCAAGCCGTACCTCCGCCGGTATCATCGTGAGTGTTGGCCTGCCTGGGCCATAGAGCGAGGGAGGACCAACGTGGCTGAGCCGTGGCTGTCCGCAGACGACATCGCCGCCCACCTCGGGGTCACCAAAGACACCGTCTACACCTGGATCGCAGAGAAGTCCATGCCCGCCCACAAGGTCGGACGCCTCTGGAAGTTCCAAGCCAGCGAGATCGACGACTGGGTGCGACGAGGCGGAGCCTCATCCTCGGCTCACGACGAGGATGCCGGGTAGTCGCGTGCGGATCATCAACAACGTCTCCGACCTGCTGGGCGACGATCTCAAGGCCGAGATTGCGCCGGGCTCGAAGGTGCGCATTGCCGCGTCTACGTTCTCGATCTTCGCGTTCGAGGCACTTCGCAAGGAGCTGGAAAAGGTCAGCGAGCTGGAGTTCATCTTCACGTCGCCGTCGTTCGTGACCGAGAAGGTGACGGACAAGCTCCGCAAGGAGCGGCGCGAGTTCTTCATCCCCGGCGGGCAGGCCGAGTCGAGCCTGGCTGGGTCCGATTTCGAGATCAGGCTGCGCAACAAGCTCACCCAGCGCGCGATCGCACGAGAGTGCGCCGACTGGGTCCGCCGGAAGGTTACCTTCCGCTCGAATGCCACCGGCAACCCGATGCAGCAGTTCGCGGTCATCGACGACAAGGCGGCTTACACGCAACTCCAGGGGTTCACCACCGCCGATCTCGGCTACGAACGTGGCAACGCCGTGTCGAGCTTCGTGAACCGGCTCGACGAAGCTCCGATGACCGAGCAGTACATGCAGCTGTTCGACCAGATTTGGCACAACCCCGACCAGGTCAGCGATGTTACCCAGGCCGTCCACGACCACATCGCCAGCGTGTACTCCGAGAACTCCCCGGCACGCATCTACTTCTTGATCCTCTACAACCTGTTCGCAGAGTTCCTCGACGACATCACCGAAGACGTACTCCCGAACGACCGCACCGGGTATCAGGAGACGAAGGTCTGGCAGAGCCTTTACAACTTCCAGCGCGACGCGGCCACCGGCATCATCAATAAGTTGGAGACCTACAACGGCTGCATCCTCGCCGACTCCGTCGGCCTCGGCAAGACGTTCACCGCGCTCGCGGTCATCAAGTACTACGAGCTGCGCAACAAGTCCGTGCTGGTGCTCTGCCCGAAGAAGCTCGCCGAGAACTGGACGAACTACAACGCCAACCTGACGACCAACATCTTCGCCTCCGATCGGTTCAACTACGACGTGCTTGCCCATACCGATCTCTCCCGCACAAAGGGTGAGTCGCTCGGTCTGCGGCTGGATCGGATCAACTGGGGCAACTACGACCTCGTCGTGATCGACGAGTCCCACAACTTCCGCAATGCCGACTATGCCGAGGAGAAGGAGTCGCGCTACCAGCGCCTCATGCGCCAGGTCATCCGCGAGGGCGTGAAGACCAAGGTGCTGATGCTCTCGGCCACCCCGGTGAACAACCGATTCAATGACCTCAAGAACCAGCTCCAGCTCGCCTACGAGGGCGAGTCGGAGAACCTCGCCCAACACCTGAACCTGTCCACGACGGTCGAGAAGGTGTTCTCCGACGCGCAACGCGTGTTCAACGAGTGGTCCAAGCTGGACCCTGAGCACCGCACCACTGACCGCATCCTCCAGATGCTCGACTTCGACTTCTTCGAGTTGCTCGATTCGGTCACCATCGCCCGCTCGCGCAAACACATCCAGGCGTTCTACGACACCACCGAGATCGGCGCCTTCCCGGAACGACGCCCGCCGCTCTCCATCCGCGAGCCGCTCACGGACCTCCCGGACGTGCCCGGCTTCAACGACATCTTCGAGCAGCTCCAGGCACTGACCCTCGCCGTCTACACCCCGCTCGCCTACGTGTTCCCGAGCCGACGCTCCAAGTACGAAGACCTCTACAACGTCACCGCCGGCAGTGCCCGATCCAATCTCGGACAGGCAGGGCGTGAGCAGGGCTTGAAGAAGCTCATGACCGTCAACCTGCTCAAGCGTCTGGAAAGCTCGGTCGATGCCTTCCGCCTCACTCTGGCGAAGATCGAGGGCGCCGTCACCCACACGCTCGGGCGTATCAGCAACCACGCAGGCAACCTCGCCGACCTGAGCCCCGAGCTCGCAGGGCTCGACTTCGATGTCGATGACGAAGACGACGCGAACATCGAGGCGCTGTCCTTCGGCGAGAAGATCAAGATCGACCTCGACGACCTCGACATCGAGTCCTGGCAGCGCGACCTGTGGAACGACCGCGAGACCCTGCGCGAGCTCCTCGACGAGATGCGCAAGGTCACCCCCGACCACGACCTCAAGCTCCGCAGACTTAAGCAACTCATCGAGGACAAGGCCCGGCACCCGATCAACGACGGCAACCGCAAGGTGCTCGTGTTCTCCGCCTTCGCAGACACCGCCGACTACCTCTACCGCGAACTTGCGCCCACGCTCGCAGCCGCCGGGCTGGACACAGCCGTGATCACCGGTGGCAGCCACGGTGCGAAGACGACCCTCGGCACGGGCTTCGACTTCCAGCAGGTCATGTCGCTATTCTCGCCTCGCTCCAAGCAGCGCCATCTCACGATGCCGCGCGAGACCCGCGAGCTGGATGTGCTCGTCGGCACCGACGTGATCAGCGAGGGCCAGAACCTCCAGGACTGCGACTACCTGATCAACTACGACATCCACTGGAACCCGGTACGCATCATCCAGCGCTTCGGGCGCATCGACCGCATCGGCTCCACCAACAGCCAGATCCAGCTCGTGAACTTCTGGCCCGACATCTCCCTCGACGAGTACATCAACCTCAAGGAGCGCGTCGAGAACCGCATGGTCATCGCCGACCTCGCCAGCACCGCCGACGACAACGTCCTCACCCTCGAAGACTCCGACGCCGCCTTCCGCAAGGAGCAGCTCCGCAAGCTCCAAGACGAAGTGATCGAGCTCGAAGACGTCCGCACCGGTGTCTCGATCACTGATCTCGGGCTCAACGACTTCCGTATGGACCTGCTCGGCTACATCAAGGAACACGGCGACCTCGAAACCGCGCCCCGCGGCCTCCACGCTGTGATCCCAGCCGACCCCGCAAAGGGACTGCGACCCGGCGTCATCTTCGCCCTGCGAAACCTCACCGCAGACGAACACATCAACCGAGGCAACCGCCTCCATCCGCACTACCTCGTCTACCTCGACGACCAGGGCGAGGTCATCGCGAATCACACCGAAGCCAAGCACCTCCTCGACCTGCTGCGCGTCGGCTGCCGACCCTACGAAGAGCCGGTCACCGAAGTCGTCGGCGTGTTCAATGCCGCGACCGGCGAGGGTGCGCAGATGGGCAAGTACTCGGCGCTGCTCACCGATGCGATCCACTCCATGATCGATGTCACCGAGGAACGCGACATCGACAGCCTCTTCACTGGCGGCAGCACCACCGCCCTCACCCAAAACATCGCCGGCCTCGACGACTTCGAGCTGACCGCGTTCATCGCTGTCGTAGACCCCACCGAGGGCCGTGCCGATGACTGACATCCTCTACCGCTGGCCAGAGGCAGCAAAGTTCGGCAGACGCGTGCCCAAAGAGAAGTTCTACGAGCGCGGCACCGTCAGCACCGCAGTGCGCGAGAAGTTCATCAACGAAGTCCAACGCATCACCTGGGCCTACAAACTCGCCGAAGCCACGATCAACCTCCCTGGCACGTCGGCGGTGCCCGAGATACAGGTCTTCACGATCGACGCCAAGACCGATGACGTCAGCGAGGGTGTCCTGGGCGCCATCGACAGGGCCATCCCGTTCCCGATCATCTTCGAGATCGCGCGCCACCGCGCCGATCAGCCCGAGGCCCGGATGGTCGCGGCGCACAAGCAGCTCGGGGTCGGAACGCCGAAGCTCAGCGCCTACTACTCGACCGGTTGGCAGCCAGGAGGCACGGGGCGGCAGGCCATGCCGACGGCCATCACGCTGCCCGCGCTCTACGCTGCGCTCCTGCAGCCGCTGACGCCGATCACAGCGCGCCCGGGCGAGGAAATGTCAGACGTCGCCGACAGACTGGCCACGGTGCGCAAGCTCGAACGCGAGGTCGCGTCCTTGGAGCGCAAGCTCCGTACCGAGCCACAGCTCAACCGCAAGGTCGAGCTCCGCCGCACACTCAAGACGAAGCAACACGAACTGGAACAGCAGAGGTAACCCGTGGAGAGACTACGCATGACATCACCCGACCTCACGCAGGCCAACATCGACAAGATCGCCGAACTGTTCCCCAGCGTCGTCACCGAGAGTTCAGACGTCGACGGCAACCCCGCGCGAGCGGTCGACTTCGACCTGCTGCGTCAGGAACTCAGCGACCACATCGTCGAGGGTCCGCAGGAACGATACCGGCTCGACTGGCCCGGCAAGCGTGCCGCCGCCTTCACTGCGAACGCTCCGATCGCGAAGACCCTTCGCCCCGTGCGGGAGGAGTCGGTCGACTTCGACAACACGAAGAACCTCTTCATTGAGGGCGACAACCTCGACGCCCTCAAGCTGCTCCAGGAGTCCTACCTCGGCAAGGTCAAGCTGATCTACATCGACCCTCCGTACAACACTGGCAACGACTTCGTCTACGAGGACGACTTCGCCGAGTCGAACGTCGACTACCTGGAGCGTTCTGGGCAGACACTCGCATCAGGTGAACGTCTCGTGGCGAACCCGGAGTCGAACGGGCGCTTCCACTCGGATTGGCTATCGATGATGTACCCGAGGCTGAGGTTGGCGCGGAACTTGCTCTCTTCCGATGGATTCATATTCATCAGCATCGACGAAGGCGAACAAGCCGCCTTGCGTCACATCTGTGATGAGGTCTTCGGGACCCCGAACTACGTCACAACGATCATGTGGCGTCGCAAGCGCGAAACGTCGAATGACTCCAAGAACGTCGCGATCCAGGGTGAGTACATTCTTGTTTACGCACGCTCAGCGGAGGGAGCTCTCGCACTTGAGCCCCTGGCCGAGGATTACGTTGCTGCGTCGTATCGCGACCCGACCTCTGAGTTTCCGGAAGGACGTTGGCGAGGGGTACCTATTACGGTTTCCAAGGGGCTGAAGGGCGGCGGATACGATTACTCGGTCGTGACCCCGTCCGGTGACGAGATTTCCAGAACATGGGCCTATCCCCGCGAGAGTTTCGAGAGATTGGCTTCGTCGGGGCGACTCTACTGGGGTGCAAATGGAGCCGGTGTTCCTCAGCGAGTGATGTACGCGCACGAAAGCCAAGGGCAGCCGACGACGAACTACTGGGATGCGACCGGCTCGAACAAAGAGGGCAAGAAGGTAATCCTGGACCTGTTCGGAGAGGCGGTCTTTGACACCGTCAAGCCAGTCTCTCTCCTCCAACGGATCATCGGACTTGCGAGCGTCAAGGACTCGATCGTCATGGACTTCTTCGCAGGATCGGCAACTACCGCGCATGCGGTATTGGCCGCAAATGCCATTGATGGCGGCACGCGCCGCTTCATTGTGGTTCAGCTCGATGAAGTGGTGAGCCAGGATTCCACGGCAGCACAGAATGGGTACGGCGTGGTCTCCGAGATCAGCCGAGAGCGCATCCGTCGCGCGGGCGTCAAGCTCAAGAGCGACGCCGGCGTTCTCCAAGACCGGATTGATGTTGGGTTCAGAGCGCTCCGTGTGGATACAACGAACCTCGCCGACACGTCCATCACCGCTGACGAGCTCGTGCAGACAGCCCTGCTCGACGTTGTCGGCAGCGTGAAACCTGACCGCACAGGCGAAGACCTCCTGTTCCAGGTCCTTCTCGACTGGGGCTTGGAACTCACGATGCCGATCAAGAAGGAGACCATCGATGGCTTCGAGGTGTACGACGTTGAGGAGGGTACGTTGATCCTGTGCACACGTCCGCGTGAGGCGCGATCTCTCTCTCTCTCTCTCTCGGGCTGCCGCGGCCATCGCGGAGCGTCAGCCGCTTCGTGTCGTGTTCCTCGACGAAGACTTTGCGGACGACGCGGAGCGCATCAACGTCGGGCAGGTGTTCAGTGAACGCTCGCCACACGCTGAGGTCAAGACCATATGACCGTCGCTCGCTGGTCGGTGGTGCGTGATGGAGAAGCGCACTCTGCATTCCCCCGACCTCACCGCTCGCAACATCGAGCGGATTGCCGACCTGTTCCCGCAGGTCATCACCGAGTCGCGAGACGCGGAGGGCAACGTGACCCTCGCCGTTGACTTCGATCTTCTCCGACAGGAACTCTCTGACCACGTCGTCGAGGGTCCGCAAGAGCGGTACCGGCTCGACTGGCCAGGCAAGCGTGCTGCCGCCTTCACTGCCAACGCGCCGACCGCCAAGACCTTGCGTCCCGTTCGCGAGGAGTCGGTGGACTTCGACACCACGAAGAACCTCTTCATTGAGGGCGACAACCTCGACGCGCTCAAGCTGCTCCAGGAGTCGTACCTCGGCAAGGTCAAGCTGATCTACATCGACCCGCCCTACAACACCGGCAACGACTTCGTCTACGAGGATGACTTCGCGGAGACGAGCGCTGAGTACCTGGCCCGTTCGGGCCAGACCTCGCAGGCGGGCGACCGCCTCGTCGCGAACACCGAGGCAAACGGCCGCTTCCACTCTGACTGGCTCAGCATGATGTATCCGAGGCTTCGCCTCGCAAGGAATCTTCTTCGCGCTGACGGAGTGATCTGCGTTTCGATCGACGACATCGAGCGGGACAACCTCGGACGTCTAATGGACGAAGTGTTTGGTGCGGAGAACTTCGTAGATTCGCTTATCTGGAAGAAGAGATATGGCGGTGGCGCGAAGGAGAAGTTCTTTGTCTCGCTGCACGAGTACATCCTCGTATACGCCCGAGATGCATCAGCTCTGGCAAACATCGAGATCGCGCTCACTGCGGAATCGGTGGCCCGGTACTACACGAACAAGGATGCGAACTATGACCGGCGGGGCCCCTACCGCACCCACCCTCTGGAAGCAACAAAGAGCATGGACGCCCGCCCGAACCTTGTCTACGCTATTCCTGGCCCGAGCGGAGACATCTGGCCCGAACGGCAATGGCTCTGGGGTCGCGAACGCGCGCTCGCCGCGCTAAACGCGGGCGAACTGGAGTTCGTTACGTCTCGAAGTGGAAACTTCACCGTCCATACGAAGCAGTATCTGCGAGATGAAGACGGGAACCAGCGCAGGGGCAAACCATTTTCGATTATCGACGATGTGTACACCCAACATGGAACGAACGAGATGCTCGACTTGTTCGGTGACGCCAAGGTCTTCCCCTTCCCCAAGCCCACAGGGATGCTGAGAAAGCTCATCGACGCTCTGGCGCCTGACGCGGGAGACACAGTTCTGGACCTGTTTGCCGGATCAGGTTCCACGGCTCATGCGCTGATGGCTCAGAACGTCGCGGACTCTATGGATCGTCCTTTCGTGATGGTGCAGATGCCAGAGACATCGGACATCGTGCTGGACTCCGGTATCCGATTCTCAAATGTCGCAGAACTCTCAAGAGAGCGGATTCGAAGGGCCGCAGCGAATCTGCAGCTCAATAGCGGGGCGCTCGGCGGACTACGCGATCTGGGATTCAGGACGCTCGTGATAGACAGTACGAACCTCGCCGATGTGACCCTTTCTGCGGATGCGACGAGGCAGGACCTGCTGGGAGTGCTGGAAGCGAGCATCAAGGCTGGCCGCTCTGGAGAGGACCTGCTGTTCCAGGTGCTCCTTGATTGGGGGCTCGATCTGTCACTTCCGATTGTTCGGGAGACGGTAGATGATCGCGAGGTCTTCTCGGTCGACGACGACGCCTTGATCGCCTGCTTTGCAGAGTCTGTGACTCCCGAGGTCGTGCGAGTGATCGCCCAGCGTGGCCCGCTGCGCGCGGTCTTCCGCGACGATGCGTTCGAGTCCGATGCTGCGCGCATCAACGCGGAGCAGGTGTTCCGCGAGGTTTCGCCCGCGACTGAGGTACGGACGATCTGAGGAACGACATGACCCTGACGAATGACGAGCTCAGTGAACTCCTCGACCGGCTGTTGGCCGGTTGGGAGAACGAGGTTGTCGAGTTCAAGGAGGCTGCGCGGCAGTTCTCTGCGGACAAGACCGGTGAGTACGTCTCGGCGCTGAGCAACGAGGCGAACCTACGCGGGCTCACGTCGGGGTGGCTCGTGTTCGGTGTCTCGAACGCTCGGAAGGTCGTGGGCACGACCCATCTCGTCGATGTGCAGCAGCGTCAGACCTTGAAGCACCACATCCATCAGTCCATCGATCAGGGGCTGACCGTCCGCGAGGTCTACGAGGTCATGCACTCGGGCAAGCGCGTGGTGCTTCTGGAGGTGCCGGCTGCGCCTCGCGGCATCCCGATCTCGTGGAAGGGCGACTACCGAGCTCGCGCCGGCGAGAGCCTGGTGCCGCTCTCGCTCGACAAGTTGGATGAGATTCGGCGACAGACGATCAGCGCAGACTGGTCAGCGGCCGTGGTTCCTGACGCCATGCTCGCTCACCTCGATCCTGCGGCGATCACGCGCGCGCGTCAGGGGTTCTCCGAGCGGTACGCGTCCCGTATCCCGGCCGCCAACATCGAAGCATGGGATGACGCGACGTTCTTGGCCAAGGCGAGGTTGACCCGCGATGGTCAGATCACGCGAGCCGCGCTCCTTCTGCTCGGTGCCGACACCTCGACGCACCTGTTGACTCCGCACCCTGCGCAGATGACGTGGAAGCTGATTGGCGAGCAGCGGGCGAACGAGCATTTCAGGCTGCCGTTCCTGCTGAACACGACTGCGCTCGCGAAGCGCATCCGCAACGTTCAGCTCCGGCTCCTGCCCCCTGACGAGTTGATCTATCGAGAGATCAGCAAGTATGACGAACGCAGCCTGCTCGAAGCGCTCTACAACTGCATCGCGCACCAGGACTACACGCGAAACTCTCGGATCATCGTCACCGAGCATGCCGACCGCATCGTGTTCGAAAGTGTGGGCGAGTTCTTCGACGGCGCACCCGATGACTACGCCCTGGACGAGCGCACCCCGCGGCAGTATCGCAACCCGTTCCTCGTGGAGGCGATGACGGAGTTGAACCTCATCGACCAGATGGGCTACGGAATCCACCGGATGGTGCAGGACCAGGTCCGTCGCTTCCTGCCGCTGCCCGACTACGACCTCAGCACCGCCGGCGAGGTGAAGCTCACCATCCCGGGCGCGGTGATCGACGAGTCCTACTCCCAACTACTCATGGTCCGAACCGATCTCCCCCTCGAAGACGTGCTTGCGCTGGATCGAGTGCAGAAGGGACTCGACATCAGCGAGAAGGCCGCCCGCCATCTTCGGAGAGCTGGCCTGATCGAGGGCCGCAAGCCCCACCGCCGGATCACGCCTCGCGTCGCAGCGGCGACCGGTGCGATGGCCGACTACATCCGCACCCGGCCCCAGGCGGACGCTCACTACGCAGCTCTGCTGAGTGATTTTCTCCGCGCGCAAGGACACGCAGACCGTGGCGACGTAGAGGCCCTGCTTCGGCCGGCGCTCAGTGAAGCGCTCACCGAGCAGCAGAAGGCAACCAAGATCACGAACCTCCTGACCAAGCTGCGGCGCCACGGTGTCATCGTCAACCGAGGCACCCGCACGAAGCCACGCTGGGAGCTTTCTTACGCAGACGACGGAAGCCTGCCGTCTGAGCCCGCTGGCAAGAAGGATGACGGCGACAGCGACGACGCGAGAGGGCCAGGATAAGCATGAACAAAGGCATCCACACCGCCCGCACCCTTCTAGCAGCGACGACGAACAGCGACGGTTGCAGAAAGAAAGACACTCGATGAAGCTCCAGTTCAAGGTCCAGCAGTACCAGACCGATGCCGTCGATGCTGTCGTCGAGACCTTCGCCGGGCAACCGAAGCATGACGGCATCTCCTACCGGATCGACCCCGGCAAGGTCAGCCCCGTGACCGCCCCGGCACTGTTCGAGGCCGAGGAGCGCCCGGACGCGGGCTTGCGCAACGCCGAGATCGTCCTGTCAGGAGCACAACTGCTGGAGAACGTGCACGCGGTGCAGCGCTCGCGGAACCTCCCGCTGTCGGCGAAGCTCGCCTCCAGCGCCGCCGCGCCGGGTGCCCCGAACCTTGATGTGGAGATGGAGACCGGCACGGGCAAGACCTACGTCTACATCAAGACGATCATGGAGCTGCACAAGCGCTACGGCTGGTCGAAGTACATCATCGTCGTGCCGTCGGTCGCGATCCGCGAGGGCGTGAAGAAGTCGTTCGACGTGACCGCCGAGCACTTCCAGCAGCTGTACGGCACGAAGCCCCGTTCGTTCATCTACAACTCGTCCCAGCTGCACGAGCTCGAGCGGTTCAGCTCCGATGCCGGGGTGCAGGTGATGATCATCAACATCCAGGCGTTCAACGCTACCGGCAAGGACAACCGCCGCATCTACGACGAACTGGATGACTTCCAGTCCCGCCGCCCGATCGATGTCATCAGCGCCAACCGCCCAATCGTGATCATCGACGAGCCGCAGAAGATCGGCGCCCCCAAGTCGCTGGAAGCGCTGTCGCGGTTCAACGCACTGATGTTGCTGCGCTACTCGGCCACGCACAAGGTCGATCACACCAAGGTGCACCGGCTCGACGCGCTGGATGCCTACAACCAGAAGCTCGTGAAGAAGATCGCCGTGCGGGGCATCACCGTGAAGGGTCTGGCTGGATCGACCGCCTACCTGTATCTCGATGCCATCGAGATCGCGAAGGGCGCCAAGCCGCGCGCGAGGGTTGAGATCGAGGTGCAGACGGCAACGGGCATCCGGCGGCAGGTCAAGCGTCTCGACGTGGGGACGAACCTGCACGATGTCTCGAACGGGATCGAGGCGTACAGGGGACTGTTCATCACTGAGATTGACGCGAACCGGGACGTGATCGAGCTGAGCAACGGCGATGTGGTCGTGGCTGGCCAGCTCGCCGACCGGGACGTCACCGAAGAGACCAAGCGGCGCATCCAGATTCGCGAGGTCGTCCGGGCGCATCTGGACAAGGAACGCGAGCTGTTCAGCCAGGGCATCAAGGTGCTCTCGCTGTTCTTCATCGACGAGGTCGCCAAGTACCGCGACTACAGCCGCGAGGACACCCTCGGCGACTATGCGCGCATGTTCGAGGAAGAGTACGCCGCGATCCGTGACGAGGTGCTCGGCGAACTCGCCATCGACGCGGCCACCGAGGAGTACCAGAGCTACCTGCGCCGCGACGATGTGCGCCGGGTGCACGAGGGCTACTTCTCCATCGACAAGAAGACCAAGCACCAGATCGACGGCAAGGTCTCCGGCCGGGGCGACGACAAGGGCCAGTCCACTGACACCGATGCCTACGACCTGATCCTCAAAGACAAGGAACGCCTGCTGTCATTCTCCGAACCCGTCAGGTTCATCTTCTCCCACTCCGCGCTGCGCGAGGGCTGGGACAACCCCAACGTGTTCGTCATGGGAATGCTCAAGAAGAGCGACAACACCGTCTCCCGCCGCCAAGAGATCGGACGGGGTCTGCGGCTTTCCGTCGACCAGCACGGAGAACGGATGGACAACCCCGTCACCGTGCACGACATCAACGAGCTGACCGTCGTGACCGACGAGTCCTACACGGACTTCGTGGCCGGCCTCCAACGCGAAATCTCCGAATCGCTCGCCGCCCGGCCGCGCAAGGCCAGCGTCACGTTCTTCGTCGGCAAGACGATCCAGACGCTCTCGGGCGAGTCGGTCATCGAGGAAGCGGTCGCCCAGGCGCTCTACAAGTACCTGGTCAAGAACGACTACGTGAACGACGACGACACGATCTCCGACGCCTACAAGCAGGCCAAGGAAGACGGAACGCTCGCTGCGCCGACCTCTGAGGTACTCAAGCCCGTTATCGACTTCGTATGGCCGCTGATCGACGTGCTCTACCTCGACCTGCCGGTGCCCACGGACGACCGCAAGCCGAAGAAGATACCGCTGAACGAGGCCAACTTCGCCCGCAAGGAGTTCCAGGCCCTGTGGGGCAGGATCAACCACCGCGCCGTCTACCAGGTCGAGTTCGACTCCGGCGAACTGATCCGCAAGGCGATCGACCACCTCGACAAGCACCTCAACGTCGCGACGCTGCAATACGTCGTGCAAGCCGGCCAGCAGCGCGAGCAGTTGGAGGCGGACGACCTGACAAGCGGCTCCGGCTTCGCGGTGCAGACCACGCAGACGCACACCGAGACCGTGAGTGCCGGCTCGCAGGTGAAGTACGACCTGCTGGGCGAGATCACCGAGAAGACCCAGCTCACACGTCGCACGGTCGCTGCGATCCTCCGCGGTGTCACGCCAGGAACGTTCGCCAAGTTCCGCCTCAACCCCGAGCAGTTCATCACCGAGGCAGCCCGGCTCATCAACGAGCAGAAGGCCACGGTCATCGTCGAGCACCTCGCCTACGACGCGCTCGAAGACCGCTTCGACTCCGCGATCTTCACCGAGAACCAGACCGCCCAAGACTTCTCGAAGGCCGGGTCGAAGCTCAAGAAGCACGTCTACGACTACGTGGTCACCGACTCCAAGATCGAGCGAGAGTTCGTCACCGAACTCGACACCAGCCACGAGGTCGCCGTTTACGCGAAGCTCCCGCGAGGCTTCTTCATCCCCACACCGGTCGGCGACTACAACCCGGACTGGGCCATCGCGTTCACCGAGGGCAGCGTCAAGCACGTCTACTTCGTTGCCGAGACCAAGGGCTCGCTATCCACACTCCAACTCAAGGGCGTCGAGGACGCGAAGATCGAGTGCGCCCGCAAGTTCTTCGCCTCGCTCAGTGAGAAGAACGGCAACGACGTCAACTACGACGTGGTGACCGACTACACCGAGCTGATGCAGCTCGTCACAGCGTAAGAGGATTCCGTGCCCTTGTACGCTTCCACCTTCCAGTGGCCCGACCCAGTCATAAGCTTCGTTTCTCTGTCCACTGGGGCTCGTGGCGGCGACGCGGAACTCGTGGAGAAGGGCGATCGCTGGATTCTGAAAGCGCCCGGACACTTCTCGGGAGCCACCGGTCAGTCTGAACAGCGCATCCTCAGTACGACTCTCAACGGCGAACCGGCACAGATACGGGGTTCGGTGTTCGCGATCGACGGCGACCTCGGTCTTCGCGTGGATGAACTGAGGGTTGGATCAGTGGAGCCGGATGCAGAGCACGTTTCTGCCACGGCCAACTTTGAGCACCTCGCCTCCGCGTGCACGTATCGGCCAGAAGACGGCGCCGCGCGGGACGCCCATCAAGCTCTCGTCTTCCCAGCCCTCGACGATGTTGCTGAGATGCGAGCGGAGCTTCCTTGTCGCGCCACGGCCATCACGCTTTCCGCGGATGCACCCGTCCCCTTGGAGGCGTTCGAGACACAGCTCACCACATTCCAGGACCTACTCACGTTTGCAGCCGACCAGCCTTGCGGTCGACCAGGCTGACACTGACCGATCGCTCAGGGAATGATGTTCGGGTTTTCGGAAGGGACAAGTACAAGCCGTTCAACGGCAAGACGCGGAAACCAATTGAGTTCTCACTCCGCTTCGTCAGCGATCAGACTCAGCGAGTGATCGACGGGTGGTGGAAGGCCCGTGATGAGCTGAGTATTGGCGGTCCTGGGGGCCGGGTGTGGTGCGGTTGAGCGCCACCGGCCCGGGTGCCGAATCGTGTGGTTGAGCGCCGGGGTTGGTGTGGTTGAGCGCCACCTGCTTCTAGGTTCCTTCCCGCCTGTGTGAGGGCCACGTGGGCGGGAAGGAGTACCGGTAATGGTACGCAGGATCAAGGCGAAGTTGGTGTTGCAGCTTCGTTCGCAAGGGTTGTCGGGCAGAGCGATTGCTGCCGGGCAGGGCATGTCCAGGCACAGCGTGCAGGCGGTCATCGACGCTGCCGAGGAGGCCGGGCTGGGCTGGGACCGGGCGGAGGGCATGTCTGACGGGCAGGTCTACGAGGTGTTGTTCCCGGGCCGCGGTGTCCGGGAGAGCGTCTTCGCCCAGCCTGACTGGGGGCGGGTGCATCGGGAACTCGCCCGGGTCGGGGTGACGCTTCGGCTGCTTCATCAGGAGTATCAGGACGCGGCGGTGCGGGACCGGCAGCCGGTGATGAGTTACGACCGGTTCTGCCGGTTGTATGCCGAGTACGCGGCCGTCCTGGGTGCTTCGTCGAGGGTGGGTCACAAGGCTGGCCGCAGCGTCGAGGTCGACTGGTCAGGGCCGACGATGGAGCTGCTGGATCCGACCACCGGCGAGGTGTCGAAGGTGTATTTGTTCGTGGCGTGTCTGCCGTTCAGCAGGTTCGCGTTCGTGCACGCCTCGTTGGATATGCGGCAGGAGTCGTGGTTGCGGGCGCACGTGGCGATGTTCGAGTTCTTCGGCGGCACGGTCCCCAGGATCGTGCCGGACAACTTGAAGACCGGTGTGATCTCCCATCCCCGTGAGGGGGAGGTCGTCCTCAATGACGCCTACCGGGAGCTGGCAGGGCACTACTCGGCCGCGGTGCTGCCGGGCCGTGTCAGGCACCCAAAGGACAAACCCAGTGTCGAGAACACCGTCGCGCACGTGGCGACGTGGGTGATCGCGGGGCTGCGGAGCGAGACGTTCACCACCTTGTCCGGGTTGCAGGCCCGGATCCGGGAACGCGTGGATGCCTACAACACCACACCGTTCCAGAAGCGGGAAGGGTCCCGCCGCAGCGTCTTCGCATCCGAGGAACGGCCGCTGCTCGGGACGTTGCCGGCGGCGCCGTTCGAGATCAGCCAGTGGGTCTATGGCCGCAAGGTGGGCCGCAACGGCCATGTCGTCTGGTCGAAGAACTACTACTCGGTCCCGTTCGCCCATATTGGGGCGAAGGTCGACCTGCGGATCACGCAGTCCATGATCGAGATCTACCGCGGCGATGAACGCCTGGCCAGTCACTTGCTGCTGCCCTCAAACACCTCGAACAAGTACCGCACCAACGATGCTGACTTGCCCGAGGGTCGGGGTTGGCAACCGTGGGACAGGACACGCATCGACGCCTGGGCGGCCAGGGTGGGACCAGCCACCAAGACGGTGACCGACCGGGTCTTCGAGTCGGTCCAGGTCGACGAACAGGCCCATGACCCTGCGTTGGCGATCCTGCGCCTGACCAGACGATTCTCCCCGGCCCGGGTGGAGGCAGCTTGCCAGTTGGCGCTGCGGGGACCGGTGCGCAACATCCGCTACGCCCATCTGAGACCGATCCTGGACACCGGGCAGGACAAGACCGGTCAGAGCGTCGAGACCGCCGACGAGGTTGGCGGCTATGTCCGCGGCAGCGACTACTACGCCGGAGGGACCCGATGAGCGCCTCGCTGCTGGACATCGAGACCAAACGCAAGCTGCGGGAGATGAACGCCACCGACCTGCTGACTGCGATCGACACCCAAGACCCCGTGGTCTCGGCCGGGTTGGCGTTCGAGGACAGGCTCCGGATGGCTGTCGATGAGGCCTACTCGTCGTTCACCCACTCCAAGGTCACCGGCCTGATCCGACGCGCCGGTTTGCGTTACCCGAACGCTGACCTGCGCCGGATCGACCTGCTTGAGGAACGAGGGCTGGACCGCAGCCTGCTGTCCCATCTGGGCTCCTGCCAGTTCGTCACCCGCCAGCAGAACGTCGTGTTCCAAGGCTTCACCGGATCCGGGAAGTCGTATCTGGGATGCGCGCTGGCGAAACGGGCCTGCGAACACCGGATCCGGACCCATTACATCCGGATGCCCGACCTCGAGGAGGCCTGGACCGCGGCCCAGGAACAGACCGGTGGACCCGGGAAGTTCCTCCGCAAGTACGCTGCCTTCACGCTGCTGGTGATCGATGAATGGCTTCTGGATCGTCCCACCGAATCGATGCGAGGGATGCTGCTGGAACTGATGGAACGCCGCTATGGCGAAACCTCAACGGTCTTCTGCACCCAGTATCAGCAGAAGGACTGGCACCAGCGCCTCGGCGCCGGCGTCCACGCCGACGCCATCATGGACCGCATCGTCCACAACACCCTCTGGATCGAGACCGGCACCTACAACATGCGCGAGCACACCGCCGCGCAGACCTAACCCCGCAGGGTCAGCGCCGGTGGTGGCTCCCAGCCACGTCACCACCGGCGCTCACCCGCACCAACCCCGGCGCTGGACCGCACGAACCACCGGCTCCCACAGCGTCAAATACTCACCCCACCTCCACACGCACGTGGTCATCAGCAACAAGGCAAAGACCGTCCTCGACGGGAAGTGGCGCTCGCTTGACGGCAGACCGATGCACGCCGCCGTCGTCGCGCTATCCGAACTGCACGAAGCCGTGTTCGCCGACCACATGACCCGCACCTTCGGCGTCTCCTGGGAGGCGCGCGAGATGGGCCGCGACCGGAACCCAGCGTGGACGATCACCGGCGTGCCGGAGGAGCTGGTCGCCGAGTTCTCTACTCGTGCACATCACATCGACGCGGAGAAGAACCGGCTCATCGACGAGTACGTTTCCCAGCACGGACGCCAACCTTCGAACGCGACGATCCTCAAACTGCGAGCCCAAGCCACACTCGCGACCCGCGCCGAGAAGCAGGTCCGATCCCTTGCCGATCTCACTGCGGAGTGGCGATCCCGCGCAACGAAGACTCTCGGCAGGGATGCGACGACGTGGGCGCGCGAGGTCAGCGACAACGATAAGCCGCTCCTGCTGCGTGCCGACGACGTGCCGCTCGATGTCATTGGCGAGTTGGGGCGCTCGGTCGTCGAGGTGGTCGGTGAGAAGCGCTCGACGTGGCGACGGTGGAATCTCATGGCCGAGGCATCGCGGCAGACTATGGGCTGGCGGTTCGCCACCATGCAGGACCGGGAGGCCATCGTCGCGATGGTTGCCGATGCCTCCGAGTTCGTTTCCCTTCGGCTGACGCCGCCCGAGTTCGCCGCCTCGCCCGTCATGTTCCGCCGCCCCGATGGCACCTCGGTGTTCCGGCCGAAGAGCTCGACCGTGTTCACCTCCGAGTCCCAGCTCGCTGCCGAGGACAGACTCCTCGAACGAGCAGCGAACCTGACCGGGCCGACGGTGCCGCTCGCAACGGTCGAGAAGATCACGCGCAGACCCGACGCGGATGGTCGGATGCTCGGCGACGACCAAGCCGACGCCTTGACCCGCATCGCGGTGTCAGGACGGATGCTCGACGTGCTGGTCGGTCCCGCCGGGGCGGGCAAGACAACCGCCATGAACGCGCTCCGCCGCGCCTGGGAAGCCGAGCACGGCTCCGGGTCCGTCGTCGGGCTCGCGCCGTCAGCGGTTGCCGCTCAAGTCCTCGCCGACGATCTCGGGATCGAGACTGAGAACACGGCGAAGTGGTGGCAGAACCACCTCATCCACGGCACCACGTTCGAGGCGAGACAGCTCGTCATCATCGACGAAGCATCCCTGGCCGGCGCCCTGTCGCTGGACCGCATCACCCACCTCGCCCATGAAGCGGGCGCGAAGGTGCTGCTGGTCGGCGACTACGCGCAACTGCAATCCGTGGACGCCGGCGGAGCATTCGCGATGATCGCCAGAGACCGAGCAGACACCCCCGAACTGGTCGACGTTCACCGCTTCACTCACACCTGGGAGAAGACCGCCTCACTCGAGCTACGCCACGGACGCACCCACGCCATCGACACCTACCTCACCCACCAGCGCATCACCGACGGCGACGCCGAGGCCATGACCGATGCCGCCTACAACGCCTGGCGCGCCGACCGCGACGCGGGACTGATCTCGGTGCTGATCGCCGAGACTCACGACGATGTGACCGCGCTGAACGGCCGCGCCCGAGCCGACCTGATCCTCAACAAAACGCTGCACCCCGACCGCGAGGTCGAACTGCGGGACGGCACCGCCGCTGGTGTGGGCGACACCATCATCACGCGGCTCAACAAGCGCGAACTGCGCACCCTGGCCGGGCGGGACTGGGTACGCAACGGCGACCTCTGGACCGTGACCGCCGTCGGCGACGACGGGACCCTCACAATCGCGCGCGACTACGGGACCGGCGCCACCGTCCGCGACGACGGAACCATCAGGGCTCGCAGGCGTGGGCGCAGGTTCGGCGGCGGCATCGTCCTCCCAGCCTCCTACGTGGCTGAGCATGTCGATCTCGGCTATGCAGTCACCGCCTACCGGGCCCAGGGCATCACGACCGACACCGCGCACGTGCTGGTCGAACCGACCTCGACGAGGGAGACCTTCTACGTCGCGATGACCCGTGGACGGCACGCGAACCATGCCTACGTGACGCTCGACCGCGCCGACGACCATGCCCAGCCGCACCCTGGTAACGACCCGCATGCCACCGCGCGAAGCGTCCTCTACGGCGTTCTGCAGCACAGTGGCGCCGAACGCTCGGCGCACGAGACCATCGTGGCTGAGCAGGAACAGTGGGGCTCGATCGCTCAACTCGCCGCCGAGTACGAGACCATCGCCGCCGCAGCCCAACACGACCGCTGGGCCACCCTCGTCCGTGGCTCCGGGCTCACCGACGAGCAGGCCGAGAGCGCCATCGAGTCCGAGGCGTTCGGCCCGCTCACGGCTGGACTCCGCCGGGCTGAAGCGAACCATCACGATATCGATGCGTTGCTGCCGCGCCTCGTCGCTGCGCGTGGATTCGGCGACGCGGACGACATCGCCGCAGTCCTCCACTACCGAGTCGAGCGGGCGACCGCCCGGCCCGCAGGCTCCGGCAGGACCCGCAAGCCACCGCGGCTCATCGCCGGCCTCATCCCACAGGCCCACGGAGTCATCGACACCGAGATGCGGACAGCGCTCGACGAACGCGAATCACTGATCGAGCACCGCGCCGACGCCGTACTCGAAGTTGCGCTGACCGAGAGCGCACCGTGGACGACTGCACTCGGAACGTCGCCTACCGACCGACGACGAGCCGCGGCCTGGCGCAAGTCCGCACGAGTGGTCGCCGCCTACCGCGACCGCTACCGCATCACCGACGACGCGCCCCTCGGCGCCCCGCCCGAATCAGCCGCGCAGAAGATCGACGCTGCGAGGGCGCGAGCCGCGCTCGACAAGGTGCGGCAGTTGGTCGCTGATGAGAGCCGTCAGGCAGAAGCCGGTCTCCTGGCCGTCAGGCGCACCCAGCACGGACCTGGGCGCAACATCTGACCCTTCCCAACGTCCGCGCCGCGGCGTAGCCTTGAAAGTGAGGCGGATTTCTCCTTACCTTTGGGCCGCTCGCGGCAGACCTTCGGGTCACTCTCCACGCACCGTCTCGACAACGAATCGCGTGTTGAGAGGAGCCCACTATGATCCGCCTACTGTGGACAGCCGGCGCCGAGGTCCGCTACTTCCTGCGTCGATACATGCCGAGCAATATCGTGCTCGACCTGATCCGCACCCGGAAGGGACTGAAGTGGGGCATGCCAGCCATGCTGCTCGCCGGCCCCTATCTGGCTATCGCCTTCTGGTGCACCACCCTCATCGAACACGCCGGCCCAGAATGGCTCCACCTCGTAGTCCTGCTCTGCATCTGGAACACTCTCAAGATGCTGGCCATCGGCCCTGTGAGCGTCGTTCTCCTCACGAAGGCTCGCGCCCGTGAGCACCGCGCCCAGCGGCAGGAACCGTCCGATGTGCCACTGCGCGAGCTCACTCCGAGCTCTCGCTGAGTCCAGCGTCAGGCAGCCAGTGCCGGACCTGCGCGCTACAGCGTGCGTGTCGGAGCAGGCGAAGGTGAGCGGACCTGCTCCATGTCAAGTCGCTCTCGTGGCACCTGGCCTGGTTCAACCAGACTCGCGAGGTCCGACGTATCCGCCACCAGGGTCGCGATGCCATCACGCAGCAAACGATGCGGCCCAACGCTCGCGGCACTCGTGACCAGGCCAGGGACGGCTCCGACACATCGGCCGATTTCCGCGGCTCGCTGGGCAACCAGCAGTGAACCTGATCGCGCGCCCGCTTCAACGATGACCGTCGCGGAGGACAGCGCAGCCATCAGCCGGGCGCGGGCGATGACCCGATGCCGGGTCGGAACGGCACCGGGCGGAACTTCGCTAACAAGCAGGCCGACGTCAGCGGCGCGATCAAGCAGGTCACGATGGCCGACAGGGTACGGACGATCGACTCCGTTGGCGAGGATGGCGATCGTGTCGCCACCCGCCGCGAGGGCGGCCAGGTGTGACGCGCCTTCGATCCCGTAGGCGCCTCCCGCAACGACAACTCGTTCGTCTGCGGCAACGGAACTGGCGAGTTCCCGGGCCACGTAGTCGCCGTAGGACGTGCATGCCCGAGCGCCGGTGATCGTGACGAGATCGCTCATCGGTCGGGAGAGGAAGGACGACGTGCCGCGAGTCCACAGCACGTAGGGGGCGACGTCACCAAGATCGTCGAGGGCGACGGGCCAGTCGCTATCGCCTGGGATGAGTGCTCGAACCCCCGATTGCTGCACCTGGTCGATACGCGCGGCGAGCTCCTTCGTGTCTGGCACGCTGAGGTGGTCGCGCCAGACCTGCGCGTCCACGGGGCTCAGCCCCACCACCGCACCGTCACGCTCAGCGAGCCAAAGCGTCTCGACTGCTCCCAGCCTGGACAGGATGCGACCTGTCACCGGGTCATTGGGCTCGACCAGCATGGACAGCACCATCCTCGCGGCGCGCTCGTCACTCGCGACATCACTCAAACTGGCCATCTTCGGTTCCTCTCGGCGCTCGTACCGACGAGGTGCGCCGGCCGACGCAGGGGTGGTAGCCCCGCCGAAGACCTCGTGAGACCGGCGCGGCCTGAGCGCGGTGTCGGCGGTGCCCGATACCCTTGTGGTGTGAACACGTAGCGGCGGTCCTCCTGGGTCGGCCGACGTTCGAGTCGGTCGAAAGGATGACAAGTGACGACAGCGGGCCTGGAGCGTGCACGCGGCACGGCGTGGCGAATCTGGGACCTCCACGTACACACGCCTGCCTCGATCGTCCAGCACTACGGTGCCGACACGGACGAGACCTGGGCCCAGTTCATCGATGAACTTGAGGCTCTGCCGGAGGACATGACGGTCATCGGCATCAACGACTACTGGTTCCTCGACGGGTACAAGCGCGTCGTCGAAGCCCGAGCGAGCGGGCGCCTCCAGAACCTCGAAGCGATCTTCCCGGTGATAGAACTGAGGCTGGATCACTTCGGTGGCACCGAGGGAAAGCTGGCGAGGGTCAACCTGCATGTCATTTTCGATCCAGACCTCGACCCGGAAGTGATTCAGGCGCAGTTCATCAACGCGCTCCAGCCAAAGATGAAGCTCGCGCCGAGCCACGCCTCACTCAATTGGCAGGGCGTAATCACGCGAGACTCCCTGACCGACCTCGGCCACAGAATCAAGGAGTCTGTCCCGGCTGAGCACCTGTCGAACTACGATTCGGACCTCCGCGAAGGGTTCAACAACCTGAACGTCGGGCTCGACGACGTTCAGGCGATCCTCGCTGGTTCATACTTCAAAGGTCGTGCGCTCATCGGGATCGGCAAGACCGAATGGCGCGATATCAAATGGAACGACCAATCAATCGCCGCGAAGAAGAACGTCATCAACTCAGCACAGTTCATCTTCACCGCCTACGAGGACACGACCCGGTGGCAGGCAGGCGTGGAAGACCTCCGCAACAGCAACGTCACACACCAGCTCTTGGACTGCAGCGACGCGCATCATTTCTCAGGCTCGGATCAGCACATGCGTCTCGGAGCCTGCCAGACCTGGCTCAACACGACTCCAACCCTTGCCGGCCTTGCCTACGCGATTGAAGAGTTCGATCGCCGTGTCTTCGTCGGACTAGAGCCGCCTGCGCTCGCAAGAATGCGGAAGAATCCGGAGCGGTTCATCGAGAGAATCAGGGTCGGCTCCGAGAAAGAGGATCGTGAGCTCTTCAGCCACGACCTCCCGCTCAACTCAGGATTCGTAGCAGTAGTCGGGAACAAGGGTCAAGGCAAGTCCGCACTCCTCGACTGCATCGCCCTGGGCGGAAACTCGTCACGCAGTAGCGAGTTCGCCTTCCTGAGCCCTACTCGGTTCCTCAGTGCACAGAATCAGAAGGTCGCCAGGGAGTACCTCGCGGAGATCGTTTGGGCCACGGGGGCCGCACGGCAGGCCCACCTCAATCAGCCACACGACAACGCGGCTCCCGTCCTGGTCGAATACCTGCCACAGATGTTCGTCGAGCGCGTGTGCAACCTTGACCCGGCGGCAGACGACGCCGACGAGTTCGAGCGCGAACTTCGTACAGTCCTCTTCACCCACATCCCCGAGGACGAACGCGCTGGCGAGAAGACCTTCGACGCGCTCTTGACTCAGAAGACTCGAACCTCCCAAGACGACCTGACGAGGCTCCGCGCGGAACTACGGACTGCGGTGCGTGGCTACGTTGCGATCGCCGCCTTCCGCGCAAGCAATCAAGCATCCGAAGTCCAGAGTCGTCTGGATCTCAAGCAGGCTGATATCGACGCAGCGAAGAAGGACCTCGAAACGGCGAAAGCCGCACTCGCTGAGATCGACACTGCAAGCAAGGATGACGGGCACCTCACTGCGCTGATGCAGCGCAGTAAGGAGATCGAGACCTCGCGGTCAGAGCTGACGACCCGCCGAAGTGCCAACGAACAGCAACAGGCCAAGTCGCGCCAACGGCTTGGCGGGATGGAAGCGATCGCGCACCGGGCAGAAGCGATTCAGGCCGACGTTGCCACGCTGAACAGCGAGGCCGAGGCGCTTCTCGGCGATGGGGGAACCGAGAGCCCTTACATCCAACTGACAGTCAACGCCGGGAGATATCAGGCGTGGCTCGCGAAGGAGGAGGAGTCGCTGGCCGCCCTGAGGCGAGAGCGCGATCAGGTCGACCAAGACCTCGAAGTTCAGGAGCAGGCAAGACGCGAGAACGCAGATGCACTCGCTGCAGCCGACAGCGCACGTGAACGCGCTCGACAGCGCGTGCTCCAATCAGAGGAACGGGTGACGGCGCTCGTCGGAGACGAGGATGACGAAGAGTCTCACGCTGGACTCTCCTCCTTGCTGCGCCGTATAGACGAAGCGCCAACGAAGATGTCTGAACTTCGAGACGAGATCATGCTTTGTTCGCGCCGAGTCCACGAAGCGCTCGAAGCCCAGTTGCACGCGGTTGAGAGTCTGTACGCCCCGGCGTCCACATTCATCGCGCAGTCTGATGTGGTCAAGAACGCGGGACTTGAGTTCAACGCCGAGCTACGCATCCTGCCGGGATGGAGGAGTGTCGCAGCCGGCCTCGACGGTCGCAGGAACGGGGAGTTCTCAGACTGGCTGATCGACTTGCCACAGCGCGTCGAGGACACGAGCTGGGACCAGCTCGCTGCCCAGCTTCGAGAGGCGTTCGACCGTCTGGAGCACGAACGAGGGGAAGCCGGCGGCGAGTACCGGAACCCTGCAATCGCGCTTCGCAACAACACAACGATCGACGACTTCCTCATGAGCATGTTTGACTTGTCCTGGCTGGAGGTTCGCTTCGGCCTCACCGGTGACGGGCTGCCGCTCTCTCAGTTGTCACCCGGACAGCGTGGTCTCGTGCTCGCGCTGTTCTACCTCGTCGTGGACCGGAGAACCACTCCGCTGCTGTTGGACCAGCCCGAAGAGAACCTCGACAACGAGACCATCGCATCCAAGCTCGTACCAGCGATTCATGAAGCCGCAGGACGCCGACAGACGATCGTCGTTACTCACAACGCAAACCTCGCCATCGTCGGCGATGCCGACCAGATCGTTCACTGCCAGATGAACGATCGGCGCTTCACCGTGAACAGTGGGAGTATCGCTGAACTCGACGTGGCGAAGTTCGCTCTCAATGTTCTCGAAGGAACCAAGCCGGCGTTCGACAACCGGCGACACAAGTACGAAGCGTTCCCCGAGCTGTCCTGACCCCTGGGTCCCATGTCCTGGGTGTCATTGATCGGGAGTCTTCGGTTCGTCGTCCGTGATGACGCCAGCCTCGACCAGCGCTGCACGTACGGCTTTGCGGTCCACGCCCATCCGGCGACCTGTCGCTCGCATCGAGACACCTGCGCGGGCGAGGCGCACGGCCTCTGCCTTCTCGTCGATCCCCAGCCCCGGCCGTCGGCTCGGCACGTTGCGGCGACGCAGGTGGGAGAACACGGTGGCACGGTGGATGCCGTACCTCTCAGCGAGCGCCTTGACGCTCATCCCGGCCAGGTAGTCGCCGACGAGGGCGTCTACCTCGGAGGCGGTGAGGAAAGTTTGAGCCGTCTCGACAGTCCTCACAACAGGGCCACGATCGTCCTTCGGAGCGGTATCCTGGGGACGTCGAGAGACCTCGTAGACCCCACGGTCTAGGCGATTGACCAGGGTCTTTGTCTTGGGGGCGGAGTTGACGAACGTACTACTCAGGCACCCCGAAGAGATCGGCCCCAGCACCTAGGCTGGGGCCGATCTCTTTTTCCCGAGGGAAGGATCCGCCCATGAACGGCAACGAGGCCTACGGCACGCTCGAGACCATCGACGGGCGACCCGCCCTCCGCTTCACGCTGGAGGTGCCCTACCCCGTCGAGCGCGTCTGGCAGGCGGTCAGCGATCCCGCCGAACTGCAGGAGTTCTTCCCCGGCGCCGCGCCGTGGGGGCCGGAGACGGGCGAGGAACTCGACCTGGGCGGGATGACGCTCACCGTGCACGAGGCCACGGCCCCGAAGCGCCTGGCCTGGACGTTCGCCGACCAGCCGCAGAGCTTCGACCTGGCACCCACGGCAGAGGGCACCCGCCTCACGTTCACCCACGTGATCGACGACCTCCCGGCCGCCCAGACCGCCACCGGGTGGCAGACCTACCTGTCGCGCCTGGAACCGCACCTGGCCGGCCGCCCGATGTCCGAGGAGGAGGCGCACAGGCCGTGGCGCGCCATCCACGAGGGGTACGCAGCCAAGTTCGGCGTCGACCCGGAGCCCGGCCGGCAGTGGGCTGACCAGAACCTTCCAGACTCCGCACGCTGACGGCCCCGGTCAGCCGCCGTCGCCCTTGCGCGGCAGCGTCCACTTGTACCGGTGGGCCAACAGGCCCAGCACCGAGCAGGTCACGATCGACGCCGCCATCGCCACATTGGGGTACCCCACGGACGTGAGCAGCAGGCTCTCGATCGCCCCGATGATGGCCACCGACGCGTACAGCGTGTTGCCCCCGAACACCACCGGGATCCGGCCCGTCACCACGTCGCGGATCATGCCGCCGCCAACGGCGGTGAGCACGCCGAGCAGGATCGCCGGCAGCAGGTCGAGCCCGTAGCCCAGGGCCTTGATGGTGCCGGTCGCGCTCCAGCAGCCGAGCGCCAGCATGTCGAGGAACGTGAGCGTTCGGCCCACCCAGTGGCCCTTGAACACCAGCAGGTACCCGACGCCGGCGGCCGTGACGGCGCCGGCCAGGTACAGCGGGTCAGTGAACGCCACGGGCCTGGTGTTGAGCAGCACGTCGCGCAGCATGCCGCCGCCCAGCCCGGTGAGGATGGCCAGGAACAGGAAGCCGATGATGTCGAACCGCATCCTGCGCGCGACGAGTGCCCCGAGGAGCCCGTTGGCCAGCACCCCTGCGACGTCGACCGTCCGGAACAGCAACGATGGGTCGAAGGTGTTCACAGGCGCTCGCCGGGAAGCTCGCTGGCCTGTTCGATCCACTTGACGGCCTTGCGCACGTCGGGCACCACGTCGACGACGAGGTCCCCAGGCCCCTCGCCCTTCGGGATCTGCGGGTTGCCGCCCGCCAGCAGTTTCGGGGAATTCTCGTCCTTGGGATTGTTGGCCATACCCGATCCTCCCCCCTGGACCGGCCGACAATCCACCCCTACGCGAGGCGACGCCCAGAGCGCGGCTGCGGCAGCACCAGCAGCGCGGCGCCGAAATGCACCGCCGTCTCGGGGTAGGCCGGGTGCGCCCAGTCGGGAGCCACGAGGGCCAACAACACCAGCAGCGCGGCCGCCGAAAGGATGGCCGTCAGCGTCCACGCCGCAGGAGTACGCCGCCGGGTGGCCAGCAGGGAGATCCCCAATGCCGCCCCGAACAGGAACATGCCGAAGAACGTCACGCCTCCGATCGCGCTGCCCACCTCGTCCATGAGCGGACCGTGGACGAAGGTGCCGATCAGGAAGACCGCACCGAGCGCGGCGAAGCACACTGCGGTCAACCGCCTGAACCAGCGCACGGCGCCGCTACCGCCGTCGATGTCCCGGGAGCGGAGGAACAGCACCGCGGCCAACGCCAGGTAGCCCAGGCCGTGTACCAGCGTGCCCAGGATGAAGAGCCAGCTGCCGTTGCCGTCGGCGAACTGCGAGTAGGCACCGGTCAGGCCGTGCGTGGCCGCGTCGAACAGGGCGATGCTCGAGATGCCGGCTGCACCGGCGAAGGCCGCGCCGGAGAGCCAGGCGGGTGCCGCCTGTGCGGTGTGGGCTGCAGGCGTGGTGGTGTTGAGGGTGGTGGTCACGATGACTCCTTGGCTGTGTTCCGGGCCGACCCATTCGGCGCAGCGGATGCCTCGACCCTAGGAATCGAGGTATCGCCGGCGCGTCGGCCACGAGGCACCTGCTTCAGCGCCGCTCCCCGCTCCCGAGGAGGATGCATGGGGTCATCCTCGGGTACCTTGACGCGTCGTCAAGGTCCTCCCTGCGAGGGATACCCACGCCCGGGAACGCCCCGTACAGTCAGCGGCATGCGCCGCCTCGCCGACCTCGCACTGGCCGCCCTGACGCTGGGCGGCGCCGCGGCGCTCACGTTCGGGCAGGGTTTTGGCATCGCCGAGTTCGCATTCGTCGCCATCCTGTGGGCGCTCCTCACCCTCGCACTGCGCCACGCGGCGATCACCTGGCTCACCGCCCACGCACAGCGGAGGCGGGCGGCGGAACTGGCCCGCACGACGCCCACCGAGGCGGCGCTGAGGGCCGCGGACGAGGAATCAGAACGGATGGCCACCGACATCCGCGCCACGCTGCACGCCACTCTCGAGGCGATTGCGCACGAGGTCACGTTGGCCAGGTCGGCGGCCCCCGACCGAGCCGTAGAGCACCTGGAGGCCATCCAGCGCCACGCCGTCGTCGCCACCACCGAACTGCGCCGAATGCTGGGCCTCCTGCGCGCCACCCACCCGTCGGACGACGCAGCGCCGCCCCCAGCCCACCGCAGGCCCCGCCGCGTGCTGCGCCTCGTGGCCGTGGGCCTGATGCAGCTCGAGATCATCGCGACCAGCCAGCTCTGGGCAGAGGGCAACGGCGCGGTGGACCCGGCGGAGCCCCTGCTGATGGTCACGCAGCTCACGCTCAGCACGATGGCGCTGGCCGTGTTCTTCGCCCCCGTCGACGCACCTCTGGCGTGCCTGTGCACCGCCGGCCTCTTCGCGCTCGGATTCGCTGTGGGCGCACCGCTGCTCGACGGCGTCTGGCTGGGCATCGTGCTGGCCCTCCTGTCGTGGCGCATCATCGCCCGTCCGGCCGTGCCACGCTGGGGTCTCGTCGCACTGGTCGCCCTGTGGGCGGCAGCCGGCACCAGCATCGCTACATTCTCGCCGGGGAACCTGGGCGTGCACTGCGTCATGGTGGGAAGCGCGACGGCCACGGCCGTCGCCGTGCGGCTCGGGGACAGGACCAGAACCGACGCGGAGGCGCGCGCGGCAACCGCCGCGGGGGAACTGGCCAGCGAGACCGCGCGCGCCGTCCGGGAGCGCAGGCTCGAGGTGGCCCGGACGCTCCACGACGCGCTGTCCGGCACCGTCGGTGTGGTCGTGGCGCAGACCGGCGCGGCCGAGGTGCTCTGGCGCAGCCGCCCGGATCAGGCCAAGGCCGCGTTGGAGGTGGTGGCGGAGGCAGTGGCCCATGCGCGTGTCGACCTGGAACGCGTGGCCCTCGGCCCCGCACCGCAGCAACGCCCGGGGCTGGCGGAAATCCCTGGCCTGGTCCGGCGCATGCGTGATGCCGGCATCGACGTGGTCCTCGTGGCTCTGCCTGCCTCGGCGCCTCAGGAAGCCGGTGCTGCCGCCTACCGCATCGTGCAGGAATGCCTGGCCAACGTGGCACGCCACGCCCCCGGGGCCGCCGCCGAGGTCCACGTGGCGCTGCGCGACGGCGACCTCAGCATCAGCGTGAGCGACGACGGGCCTGGACTCTCCCCCACTGACCGGGGCGGCTACGGGCTGACCGGGCTGCGCGAGCGCGTGGGGCTGCTCGGAGGCCGACTCACGCTCGACTCCACGCCACCAGGGCTGCGAGTGCTGGCCCGGCTCCCCATCCGTCAGGAGGTTGCATGACACACTCCTTCCGTCTGGTGGTGGCCGACGACCACGTTCTGTTGCGCGAAGGCATCGTGGCCATCCTCGAGAGCGACCCGGACTTCGAGGTGGTTGCCGAATGCGACGACGGGCCGGCCGCCGTCGCGGCGTGCCGCTCGCTGTCGCCCGACCTGGTCCTGATGGACGTCCAGATGCCAGGTGGCGACGGACTGGCGGCGGCCGAGGAGATCCTGCGTTCCTGCCCCGGCGTGCGCGTGATGGTGCTGACGATGTTCGACCTCGACGACTACGTGGCGCGGGCACTGCGCATGGGCGCTTCCGGGTTCCTCCTGAAGGCGACGCCGGCCCGCGAGTTGTTGGGCCGGGTCAAGGCGTGCGCCGCGGGTGAGTTCGTGGCCGGCCCCACCGTCCTGGCCCGCCTCGTGGAGACCTACGTGCAGCACTCGGATGGCGCCGCCGTCCCCTCAATGCTGGTGGGCCTCACCGACAGGGAGCAGGACGTGCTGCGCGCCATGGCCGACGGCCTGTCCAACGCGGAGATCGGGCGGGAGTTGTACCTGGCCGAATCCACCGTCAAGACGCACGTCAGCCGCATCCTCGACAAGCTGGGCGCGCGGGACCGGGTACAGGCGGTCGTCATCGCACACCGTGCCGGCTTGGCACCCGGACACAGCCGGGCACCCTGACTGACGAAAGTCAGCCGCGCGCTGCCACCCACTTCGGCGACAATGGGCAGATGCGTGAACTTCAGCAGACCATCATCGCCGAGTTCGGCGTGCAGCCCGAGATCGACCCGGCACACGAGGTGGAGCGCCGCGTCCAGTTCCTGGCCGACTACGTGACCACCACCCGCACCCGCGGGTTCGTGCTGGGCATCTCGGGCGGCATCGACTCCACCCTGGCGGGACGGCTCGCGCAACTGGCCGCCGAACGCGTCCGCTCGCAGGGCGGCGAGGCCACCTTCCACGCCGTGCGCCTGCCCTACCGCGTGCAGCGCGACGAGCACGACGCGCAGGAGGCCATGGACTTCGTCGGGGCAGACCGCGAGGTGACGTTCAACGTGGGCCCCGCCGTCGACGCGTTCGAGGACGAGTACGCCACGGCCGTCAGCGAGGAGATCACTGATTTCAACAAGGGCAACGTCAAGGCCCGCCTCCGAATGGTGGCGCAGTACGCCATCGCCGGCGACGAGAACCTGCTCGTCATCGGCACCGACCACGGCGCCGAATCCGTGATGGGCTTCTTCACCAAGTTCGGCGACGGCGGCGCCGACATCCTGCCGCTCTTCGGCCTCAACAAGCGCCAGAACCGCCAGATCCTCAAGCACCTGGGCGCGCCTGAGCAGCTGTGGGGCAAGGTGCCCACCGCGGACCTGCTCGACGACAGGGCCCTCCAGCCGGACGAGGTCGAGCTGGGCGTGCCCTACGACGACATCGACGACTACCTCGAGGGCCGCGACGTGCCCGACGCCTCCGCCGAGCGGATCGAGAACACCTGGTACCGCAGCCGCCACAAGCGCACCGTGCCCGTGACCATCTTCGACACCTGGTGGCGTGAATGAACGGCGACGGCGAACTCGCCCTGCTGGTGATCGACCTGCAGAAGTCGTACTTCGAGCTCCCCGGCCTGGCCGGCAAGGAGGAACTCCTCCTCCCGCCCACCAACGAACTGATCGCCGCCGCGCGCGCTGCCGGCCGCCCGGTGATCCTCGTGCGCACGCAACACGAGCGTGACAAGTCCACCTGGACCCTCAACATGCTCGAGGACGACCAGGGCTTCGCCTACCCCGGTACCGAGCAGGCGGAGTTCCTCGACGGGCTCGACACCCGCGAGTTCGTCGAGATCGTCAAGACCCGCGACAACGCCTTCTTCGGCACCGACCTCAAGGAGCAGCTCGACCTCCTCGGCGTGGACAGGTTGCTGATCTGCGGGGTGTCCACCCACTCCTGCGTGGCGCAGACCGCCATCGGCGCCTTCGCCCACAACATCCGCGTCTGGGTGGCCGGCGACGCGATCTCGTCGGACCACCGCCCGCTGGCGGAGGCACTGCTGGACTTCCTCCGTGAAGAGATGCGCCAACAGGTGCTCACCCACCGCGAGTCCCTGGACCTCCTGGCCGGGGGCTGAGGCGATGGTCAGGCTCCGACGGGTCAGCCCACGCATGACGGGCTTCACCCGCCGCAAGCGCGGCAGCGGGTTCTCCTACACCGACGCCGACGGCGACACGCTGCCGAAGGACGAGGCCGAGCGGGTCAAGTCGCTGGCCATCCCGCCGGCCTGGACCGACGTGTGGATCTGCCCGCACGCCAACGGCCACCTCCAGGCGGTGGGCACCGACGACGCCGGCCGCCGCCAGTACCTGTACCACCCCGACTGGCGCATCAAGCGCGACCGCTCCAAGTTCGAGCGGATCCAGGCCGCAGCCGAGATGCTGCCCTCGGCCCGCCGTCGGATCTCCGCAGACCTGGCGAAGGACGGCATGCCGCTGGAGCGCGCGTGCGCCACGGCGGTGCGGCTGCTGGACATCGGCTACTTCCGCATCGGCAACGACGCCTACACCGATGCCCACGGCTCGTTCGGCCTCACCACCCTGGAACGGCAGCACGTGCGTCGTCGGGGCTCGGATCTGGTGTTCTCGTTCGTCGGCAAGTCCGGCATCGCGCACACCATCGCCGTCGACGACACACCCGCCATCACTGCCCTGGAGAAGCTCCGCAGCCGCAGCAGCGGCTCCAAGCGCCTCCTCGCCTACAAGGCCGACGGCCAGTGGCGTGACCTCACCTCCGCAGACGTCAACGCGTACCTCTCCGACCTCTTCGGCGGCGCCCTCACCGCGAAGGACTTCCGCACCTGGCACGCGACGGTGATCGCGGCCGAGTCGCTCGCGCTCACCGAGGAGCCCGGCGACACGAAGGCCTCCCGGAAGCGGGCCGTGAACCAGGCGGTGCAGGAGGTGGCCAGCTACCTGGGCAACACGCCGACGGTGGCCCGGTCGTCGTACATCGACCCGCGCATCGTCGACAAGTACGAGTCGGGCGAGACCATCGTCGAGGCAGCAAAGAAGAACTACAGCTCCGCCAACGCCCGGCAGACGGGGCTGGAGAAGGCCGTCCTCGCGCTGCTTGGCTGATGGGGAAGGATGGTGTCATGAGTGACGCTCCGGGGATCATCCCCCAGCCCACGCCCGGCAACCCGTCGCCCGCGACCACGACGTGGTCGGCCACCAGCCCCGCGGTGCCGCGGCCCAAGGAGCCAGCCCCGCTGCATTCGATGAGCGACAACCCCCGCTGGTACATGAACGCGGTGTTCTACGAGGTGTGGGTGCGTTCGTTCTCGGACAGCACCGGCACCGGCGCGGGAGACCTCAACGGGCTCATCGGCAAGCTCGACTACCTCGCGTGGCTGGGCGTCGACTGCATCTGGGTGCCGCCGTTCTTCCCGTCACCCCAGCGCGACGGCGGCTACGACGTCCACTTCTTCACCTCCGTGCAGGTGGAGCTGGGCACCGACGAGGGCATGAAGAACCTCCTCCGCGAAGCGCACGCGCGTGGCATCCGGGTGATCAGCGACTTCGTGCTGAACCACACCTCGACGGACCATCCCTGGTTCAAGGAGTCACGGCGCAACCCCACCGGCCCGTACGGCGACTACTACGTGTGGCGCGACGACGACCGCGGCTACCCGGACGCCCGGATCATCTTCCTCGACAGCGAGAACTCGAACTGGGAGTTCGACCCGGTGCGCAAGCAGTTCTACTGGCACCGGTTCTACAGCCACCAGCCCGACCTCAACTACGACAACCCGAAGGTGCTCGAGGAGATCCTGGCGGCGCTGCGCTACTGGCTCGACCTCGGCGTCGACGGGTTCAGGCTCGACGCCGTGCCGTACCTGGTCGAGGAGGAGGGCACCACCTGCGAGAACCTGCCCGGCACGCACGAGATCCTCCGCAAGATCCGCGCGATGGTCGACGAGGAGTACCCCGGCCGGATGCTGCTGGCCGAGGCGAACCAGTGGCCGCACGACGCCGTCGAGTACTTCGGCGACGGCGACGAGTTCCACATGGCGTTCCACTTCCCGCTGATGCCGCGGCTGTTCATGGCCCTGAAGCAGGGCTCGCGGCGGGCGATCAGCGAGATCCTCGACGACACGCCGTCGATCCCCGACGGCTGCCAGTGGGCGACGTTCCTGCGCAACCACGACGAACTCACCCTCGAGATGGTGACGCCCGACGACCGCAAGTTCCTGTGGAACGAGTACGCCCCCGTCCCGCGGATGCGGCTCAACCTGGGCATCCGCCGTCGGTTGGCGCCGTTGTTGGACAACGACGAGCGCCAGATCAGGCTGATGCACGCGATGCTGCTGGCGCTGCCCGGGTCCCCGGTGCTGTACTACGGCGACGAGATCGGGATGGGCGACCACATCTGGCTGCCTGACCGCGACGCCGTGCGCACCCCCATGCAGTGGACAAGCGAGATGCCGGGCGCAGGATTCTCCAACGCCAACCCGTACCTCTTCGACAAGCCCATCCCCGCCACCCCGCCGTACGGGCCGGAGCAGGTCAACGTCGCCGACCAGCAGGCGGACCCGCAGTCGCTGCTGAACTGGCTGCGGCACGCGCTGGCTCAGCGACGCAAGTACGACCTGTTCGGCGTCGGCGGGTTCCGCGAACTGGACGGCCCGGAGGAGGTGTTCGTGTTCGAACGCAGCCAGGGCACCACCCGCGTGCTGTGCCTCAACAACTTGACGGCATGGCCGCAGATGGCCGAGGTCGAGCTTCCGAAACTGGACGGCCGCACCCCGGTCGTCCTGTCCGGCACGGTACCGGAGGCGCCGCAGGTGATCGGTGAGCAGTACCGGATCGAACTGCCGCCGTACGGCTACGCGTGGTTGCTGTTCACCGACGTGCCGTCCTGAAGTCGTCGCCGGTGGCCTCCAGGAGACGGAGCCACACCTCGCTCATCGTCGGGTAGGCGGGCACGGCGTGCCACAGCCGGTGCAGCGGCACCTCCCCCACGACGGCGATGGTGGCCGCGTGGAGGAGCTCCGCCACGTCCGGCCCGACGAACGTGGCGCCCACCACGGTGCCCTTGCCCTCGTCGATGACGAGGCAGGCCTTGCCCTGGTAGTCGTCGGCGTGGAGGCTGGCTCCGGCCACCTGGGCCAGGTCGTATTCGACGGTGCGCGCGGCGATCCCCCGCTCCCCGGCCGCCTTGCCGGTGAGGCCGACGGAGGCCACCTGCGGGTCGGTGAACACCACCTGCGGCACCGCGCCGTGGTCGGCGGTGGCGGCGTGGCGGCCCCAGGTGTCGTCCTCCACGGGTTGGCCTGCGGCGCGGGCGGCGATCACGTCGCCGGCCGCCCTGGCCTGGTACTTGCCTTGGTGGGTGAGGAGGGCGCGGCCGTTGATGTCGCCGACGGCGTAGAGCCAGTCGTGGCCCTCGACGCGGAGCGTGTCGTCGACGGTGAGGTAGTCGTCGGCGTCGAGGCCGAGCACGTCGAGGCCGAGGCCGCCGGTGCGGGGGCGGCGGCCCGTGGCCACCAGCAGCTCTGCGGCCTCGACGAGTTCGCCGTCGGACAGGGTGAGGGTGACGGTGCCGCCGGAGCGCTCGACGCGGGTGGCGCCGGCGCCGGTGCGGACCTGCACGCCGCGGGCGCGGAGCCGCCTGGCGACGGCCTCACCCGCGAAGGCCTCCATGGTGCCGAGCAGCGTGTGCCGGGCGATGAGCGTCACGTCGGAGCCGAGGCTGGCGAACGCCGAGGCCAGTTCGCAGGCGGCCACCCCGCCGCCGAGGATGGCGAGGCTGCCCGGCACCTGCTGGGCGCTGGTGACGTCCTTGGTGGTCCACGGGCGGGCGTCGCGGAGACCCTCGATGTCGGGGATGTTGGGCTCGGTGCCCGTGCAGACGGCGACGGCGTGCCGGGCGATGAGCACGACCGGGCCGTCGTCGGTCTCGACGGTGACCTCGCGCTCGCCCGTGATCCTGCCGGTGCCGCGGACGAGGGTGGCGCCGGTGCCCTCGAGCCACTCAACCTGGCCGGAGTCGTCCCAGCCCGAGGTGAAGGAGTCGCGGCGCTGGAGGACCGCCGCGGGGTCGAGGCTCCCGGTCACGGCCGCCGCGGCGCCCTTGACCGCTCGCGCGGCCCGGAGCGCCTCGCCCGGGCGGATGAGTGCCTTGGAGGGCATGCACGCCCAGTACGAACAGTCGCCGCCGACGAGGTCTGATTCCACGACGGCGACGCTGAGCCCCCCGTGGATGGCTTGGTCTGCGACGTTCTCGCCCGTCGAGCCGGCTCCGATGACGATGAGGTCGAACGCTGTGGTCTCCATCTCCCCATCCTCCGCCGAAAAGGGTGCAAACGTGCCGGAAGCCTCCGTTCGGGCCGGACGGTCGCCTAGCCTGAGGTCATGACTCTTGGCTATCTGGATGACCAGCCCACGCGGGAAGAAGTCGACGCGACGAGCGGCCTCGTCGCGCTGGAGTTCGGCCAGAACTGGTGCGGCTACTGCGCCGCCTCCGCCCCGGCCCTCGACGAGGCCCTCGGCAACCGGCCCGACGTCAAGCGGATCAAGGTTGCGGACGGGAAGGGCCTGCCGCTGGGCCGCTCGTTCCGGGTGAAGCTCTGGCCCACGATGATCCTGCTGCGCGACGGCCGGGAAGTGGCCCGGGTGGTGCGCCCCGAGACCTCCCGCGAGGTGGACGAGGCGTTGGACCGGGCCCTGCCCAATGTGATCGACTGACGGCGCTGACAAGGCCTTCAGCCCTCGACGAGCCCTCGATTGGACAACGGGATTCCCGAGGGTCTAAAGTTACTCCTCGCGCGCACCACTAGCTCAACTGGCAGAGCAGCTGACTCTTAATCAGCGGGTTCAGGGTTCGAGTCCCTGGTGGTGTACGAATGGCCTAGCCATCTGGCCCTCGCCTCTTCGGAGGCGGGGGCCAGTCTGCATTCTGTGCAATTACTCGTCGCGGCCGTGGACGGGCCTGGCGTTCGCCGGGGGCTCCCCGACTTCCTGAATGGTGTGACCGCTGCAGGCCGTCTTGGTGACGGTGGCGCGCTCGATGCGCGACACGGCGAACCATCGCATCGCATCGCGCAGGAGGCACCATCCGACCAGATGCCACCGGCCGCTCGCGGAAGCGAACAGCACAGGTTCGACGTCACGAGTGGTCGTGGTGCCGTCCCGCGAGGTGTAGCGGATGCGGAGCACCCTCTGCTCGGCCATCGCATCCTCCATCGCTGACCGGATGGCGCGGGAAGAAGAGGGAGCCGAGTTGACCCAGACCCGGTGGGCGAGCTCGTCGGCCTGCGCTCGAGTCTTGGGATCCAGGACGTCCATGATCTTCCGGACGCCGGCTCCCGCCAGATCGGCGTAGGGCGCATCGGACGAGGCGGAGACCGCCACCATGAGCGCCACGGCCTGTGCCGGCGACAGGCTGACGGGAGGCAGGGACGCGCCGTCGGCCAGCCCGTACCCACCGCCCGGGCCAGGGCGAGACCAGACTGGCGCGCCGCTGTTCTCCAACGCATCGAGGTCACGCTTGACGGTGCGGACCGACACTTCGAACTCTCGCGCCAGCCGGTCGGCCGAGACGCCCCGCGCCCCGCTGCGCCGCAGCATCTCGGTCAAGGCGTGCAGCCGCTCGGTTCGCTTCACCGTTCACATCTCGACAAACTCATGCCACAAATGGTGACACACTCTTGTCCATCAGGGCTGCGAGGCTTGTCCCATGACAACAACGAATACCAGTCGAACCGTCGTCCTCATCCCTGGCCACTGGCTGGGGGCATGGGCTTGGGATGAGGTCGTTGACCACCTCGAAGCCCATCACACGCGCGCAGTGGCCATGACGTTGCCGGGTCTCGATGAACACGACGCAGACCGCGCACTGAAGACCATCGACGACCAGGCGGCAGCGATCCGAGACGTCATCGCCGCGCAGGGCGATCAGCCCGTGATCCTCGTCGCGCACAGCGGGGCCAACGTCCCCGTCAGCCTCATCCTCGACCGGCACCCCGAGTTGGTTGCCCGGGTGGTGTGGGTCGACTCCGGCCCCGTGGCCGATGGCACTGCGTTCGCCCCGGAGTTCCCCGCCGAGCTTCAGGACTTGCCCCTGCCGTCGTTCGACGACCTCGGGCAGCAGGCGAGCATCGAAGGGCTGAGTGCCGAAGCGCTCGAGCGGTTCCGAACGAAGTCCGTCCCCCAGCCCGGTCCGGTGCTCCGCCAGTCCGTCGAGCTCACGAACGAGACCCGCCACCGCATCCCGACGACCTTGGTGTGCTGCTCGATCTCAGGCGAGCAGGTGAGGCAGTTGGTCAAGGCGGGCCACCCCATGTTCGCTGAGGTCGTGAACCTCGAAAGCGCTGAGGTCGTGGACCTCCCCACAGGGCACTGGCCAATGTGGAGCCGACCGCGCGACCTCGCCGAGATCATTCGGGCGGCATCGCTGACCAACTGAACTGCGCTCGCAACACAGATCACTCCACCATCGTGATGGCGCCGGTGGAACCGTCGAGCCGGATCCGGCTCCCCGTCGTGAGGATGGACGTCGCGTGCGCGACGCCCACCACGGCCGGCAGCCCGTACTCCCTCGCCACCACGGCGCCGTGGGTCATCAGCCCGCCCACCTCGGTGACCAGCCCACCAGCCACGAGGAACAGCGGCGTCCACGCTGGATCCGTGCCGCGGCACACGAGGATCTCGCCCGGCTGGAGCTGCGAGCTGGCGGGATCCTCCACGACGCGCGCAACGCCCTCCACCGTCCCCGGCGAGACCCCGCTGCCAGACAGCTCCCCGTCGCCGCCGCCCGGCGCCTCGTAGAACGTGCGGCCGTCGCCGGTCATCACCACGGGGACCCGCGTGCGGCGCTGTTCCCTGGCGCGATTCGTCCGGCGTCCCGCGACGACATCCCGCAGGGTCGTGTCGTCGAACGCGGCCCCCAACTCATCCAAGGTGAGGAAGAACACGTCGTCGCTGCGTTCGATCCTGCCGGCGGCGACGAGGTCCTCCCCCGAGTCGAGCAGCGCCCTGCGGAGCAGGCCCAGGCAACGTGCCATCGCGAACTTCGGCGTCTCCCGCGCGCCGAACAGCCCGCGGAGCCTGCTCGCGAGGAACCGGACCTGACGACTGCGCCAACCCCCGACGGCGTCCTCCAGCCGCCGCAACGCGCTGGCGGCGCGGAGCCTGCCCGCTTCGTGGAGACGGGCCGGCGACTGCTCTTCAGGCACCGACAGGAACCCCTGCATGGTCCGCAGGACGCCCTCGGGCGCCTCGGCCCAGCGTGCGGCACCGATGTCGATCTCCGCGGGCCCGCGCGTCCCGTAGTCACGCAGGAAGCGCGCGACGGCCTTCTGCGCGACGGCGGGCAATTCCCCCGCCAGGTACGCCTCGGCAAGCTCGACGGCGGTGCGGCCCTCGAAGGACTGGCGGCTCTCCCCGTCGTCGCGGATGGCGCGGGCCGCGTCCCACAGTTCGCGGTCCATCCGGGCCGTCACGTTGCCGGTCAGGGAGCCCATGATCTCCAGCACCAGCGACTGCGCGTCCGAGAGCCCTGAATGCGCCGCGAGGGCCCTCAGCCGGATCGTCGCCGCCACGCTGGGCACCATGATCGGCCCGAACACCGGCAGCATCGTCGGGAACGCGACCCGGCCGAACTCGCGCACCGCCTCGACACGGGCAGCCAGCCGTCGAGCCGGCGTGCCTGAAGCGGCCTCCAGCGACGCGGCCACCCCGTCGACGAGCCGCTGGCCCGGCTCCTCCACCCGTGCCCTGGCCGACTCCGGGCGCCGGAACCCGCGCAGGACACCCGGAACCACCTTGGCGATGAACGGCAGCAGGCGCCGTACCGCACGGATCGAGGCACGGGTGCTTGGCATGTACTCACCGGCCAGCGCGGCGACGGTGGCCGAGGCGTTGGGATCGATCATCTGCAGCATCTTCCCGATCACGATGCCGGCCCTCGTGCGCAGGACGTCGTCCAGCCTGATCCACAGCCGCTCGCCCGCAGGGCGCAGGTAGGGGTTGGCGCGATAGTCGACGTGACCGCCCACCAGCGTCGGGATGCCCGCAGCCATGACCTGGAGCACGTCCTGACCCAGCGGCGTGAGGGGGTTGAGCACGCCCTGGAACGCGCCCACGCTGAACCACAGCGCATCGGGCGGGGACGGTTCGGGCAGCGGGTACAGCGTCGTGATCGGTCGGGACTGCACGACCTGGAAGCTGCCCCCAGCCAGCGTCCATTCGATGTCCTGGGGCGCGCCGAACTCGTGTTCGATGCGCTTGCCGAGCGAGGCGAGCGTGACCACCTGGTAGGCGGTGAGGGTGGGCTCCGCGGTCGGTTCCGGGGAAGGCAGGAGCACGCCGTCGTCGACCTCGTAACGCTCTGGCGTCACGGTGCCCAGGACGAGTTCCTCGGCGGAGCCGTGCACGGCCTCCACCACCACACGGCCCCGGCGCCCGGTCAGCGGGTCGGCGGTGAACAGGACGCCGGCCGCTTCTGCGGGCACCATTTCCTGCACGATCACGGCGATGGTGACCTCGCCGTGATCGATGCCGTTGTGGGTGCGGTAGCTGATGGCCCGCTCCGTCCAGAGGCTCGAGAAGCACTCGACCACCGCCTCCAGCAGCGCCTCGGGCCCGACGACGTCGAGGAAGGAATCGTGCTGCCCGGCGAACGACGCCTCAGGGAGGTCCTCGGCCGTGGCCGAGCTTCGTACCGCCACCGGCCCGCGAGCCACCACGTCGGCGGCCTGCAGGATCCGCCGTCGCTGCGCCTCTGGGAAGGGTTGCCGGAAGGCCTGCCGGATCTCGTCGCTCGCCTCCGCTGGAGGGCGCACCAACGCGTCAGCGATCACCAACTCCAGCCCGTGCGCGGCGACGAACTCGCGATACTCACGCGCCTCAAGGACGACGAACGGCGGCACCGGAAACGCCGCGTCCCGCAGCCGGATCAGGTTGGCGCCCTTGCCACCCACCCCGAGTGAACCTTCCATGGCCCGACTCTAGTCCGACACGCCCCACTGGCACCCGACGAAGCATCAGGACTTGTGCGGCATCTCGGGGCTGGGGTTCGCGTCCCCGATGGTTCATCGCTGGGGGAACTCGTGCGGAGACCCGGCAACACGTCCGGCTATATTTCCCCTCTCCCGGTTTTGTCTGTGGGTACGTTTAGATTGGTTTGCATGAACGAGGCAGTCGATCTGGGCCAGCGATACGTCGCTGCCCTGTGGGATGCCTTGAACACCCACATCGCAGACCCGGGCGCCGCAGCGGCCCGCCTGGGTGCGGTGATCGCCTCCACCCGGGACGTGGAGGCACAACTGGCCGGCCTGCGGTTGCGGGCGATGCACGAGGCGTCCCTGTCCGGCGCTGCCGCGGTGCTGGACGAGGTGCAGCACTCGGTGTCGACCACCGTCGGCGAGGCCACCGCCATGCTGAAACTCTCCCTCGAGCTCGGGGAACGGTTCCCGAAGATCGCCGACGCGTTGAACGAGGGCCGCATCTCCCTGCAGCAGGCCACCGCCATCGTGACCGGGTTGCGGAAACTCCCCTCCCACCTGACCCGGGCAGACCTGGCCACCTGCCAAGACACGATCCTCGACTACGTCGACACCCTGGGCCCCACCCAGCTGCGGGTCCTCGCCACCCGATTGGTGCATCTCGTCGACCCGGAGGGCGCCGAGGAAGAAGAGAAGAAACGCCTCGAAGCCGAGGAACGAGCCGCCATGCGCAACCGCTACCTGCGCCTGATCCCGGACCACCACGGCAGCCACCGCATCGACGGGAAACTCCCCGACGCCCTGGCCATCACCATCAAGACCCAACTCGACGCCTTCGAACCTTCCCAGTCCTCCTACGGCGACACCGGGGAATCACCCACCCCGGAGATGCGACGCGCCGACGCGTTGATGCGGATGGTCGACGCCGCCGCCTCCACCACCACCACGGCCGCCGGCACCGGGGGCAGGGCCAGGGTGCAGGTGATCCTCGACTACGACACCCTCATCACCGGACTGGGCCGCGTCGAACTGCCCGGCATGACCGACGTCGACGCCCTCACCGCCACCGAGGCACGCCGCCTGGCCTGCGACGCCGGCATCATCCCCATGGTGCTCGGCAGCGCCGGACAACCACTCGACGTCGGCCGGGAACACCGCCTGGTCACCCCCGCCATCTGGGACGCGCTGGTCGCCCGCGACCGCGGCTGCGCCTTCCCCAGCTGCACCGCCCGCCCCGCCAGCTGCCACGCCCACCACATCATCCCCTGGTGGGCCCGAGGAATCACCTGGCTCGGCAACCTCGTACTGCTGTGCCCACACCACCACCGACTCGTCGAACCAGACCCCCACCGACCCGCCCACTCCCAATGGCAAGTGCACCTCGACCCCACCACCGGACTCCCCTGGTTCACACCACCCCGCAACATCGACCCCCACCAGAAACCCAGACAGCACCAGAACCACGTGCTGCGAGCACTCACCCCCACACCCAAGGCACCACCACGCCCACCCACGAACACACCACCCCAGCCACCACCCACCCCACGGCCCGACCAGACACCACAGCAGACACCTGCACCCGTGCCGGCCCCCGAGCGCGACCCCAACCCCTGGCACCCCGACGGCGACCCACCCGGCTGGGACACACCCACGCCCGAACCCGTCACCACCACCGCATACACCAACCCCTGACACCCCGACGATTAAGCGACCCCGGGCGCTTTGCCCATGAATCTTGTACTAATCTCTGGGCATGGCACAGACACCTGATCTCGACGTCCGCTCACTCGCCCCCGCACAGCGCCACTCCACAATCTTCGACACGTGGTTCGCCCTCGCACCGGGCGAGGCCTTCGTCCTCGTCAACGACCACGACCCCAAGCCCCTCTCGTACCAGTTCGCCGCCGAACACCCGGGCGAGTACACCTGGGACTACGAGGAGAACGGCCCCGAGGTCTGGCGCGTGCGGATCGGCAAGACCGACAACACCGCCTGACCCGCCTGACCCGGCCGGCCCCGGCGATCACCGGGCTCACCCCCAGGGGTACCGCTGGCTGACTACTACAAACGCAGCCAGCTTCCGCAGCGCCAAATGCGTGTGAAACACCCCCACGGGTTATACTCACTTGGATCTAAGACCTCACCTCGGGGTGGATCGGAGGTGTGGTGCAACGACTACGGCCGGGACTCGTGCTCTCGGAGCGCTATCGGTTGATCGGCCACGTCGCTTCAGGCGGCATGGGTCAGGTCTGGGAAGCGTTCGACGACGTCCTTGAGCGGCGCCTCGCGCTGAAGATCATGCACCCCCACACGCAGGAAGAACTCGACCTCGTGGAGCGGTTCCGCGACGAGGCCCGGTTCGCCGCGCAGCTGACGCACCCCAACATCGTGACCGTCCACGACTACATCGAATACGAGGGCCTCTCGTGCCTGGTGATGGAGTTCGTGGACGGCCCCACGCTGTCGCGCCTCCTCAACGAAGGCCCACTGTCGGCCGACGACACCCGAGCCATCCTCTACGACCTGGCCAACGCGCTGGCCGTGGCGCACGAGGCCGGCATCATCCACCGCGACATCAAGCCCGCGAACGTGCTGGTCCCCGACACGGGGGCCAAGATCACCGACTTCGGCATCGCCCGTTCCCTCGACCGCGATTCCCGCACGATGACCGGCCAGGTCATGGGCACCGCCCACTACCTGAGCCCGGAGCAGGCCCTCGGCCAGCAGGTCGGCCCCGCGTCGGACATCTACGGGCTCGGCGTGCTGGCGCACGAGATGCTCACCGGCAAGAAGCCGTTCGACCGCACCAGCCCCGTCGCCACCGCGCTCGCCCACGTGCAGGACCCGCCGCCGCCCCTGCCGGAGGGCACGCCCGCAGATCTCGACTCGCTGATCAATGCCTGCCTCGCCAAGGAACCCGAGGACCGCCCCACGGCCGCGCTCATCGCCAAGCTGCTGGAGCCGGTCACCGTGCCGGTCGACGAGGAGTTCGACCCGGAGACGACTGCGGCCATGCCGGTCATCCCCCGCCGCGCCATCGTCGAGTGATGAACGCCCGGCCCCCCGTCGACATCGTCTGCGGGATCGTCGCGGGCCAGGTGGACGCCGAAGTCGTCTACCGCGACAAGCACCACATCGCCTTCCTCGACCACCGCCCCGTGTTCAAGGGGCACGTGCTCGTCTGCCCGGTGGGGCACGTCGACACCTTCACCGACCTCCCGGCAGACCAGGTCGGCGCACTGTTCCTCCTCGTGCAGCGCGTGGCCGCAGCCGTGGTCGACACCCTCGGCGCCCAAGGCACCTTCACGGCCATCAACACCGTCGTGAGCCAGTCCGTGCCGCACCTCCACGTGCACGTCGTGCCCCGCACCAAGGGCGACGGGCTCCGCGGGTTCTTCTGGCCGCGCACACGGTACGCCGACGGCGAGGCGGCCGAGTACGCCGAACGCCTCCGCGCCGCACTCGCCACCGCCTGACGGACGGCCGGGGTAGCCTCGGGGAGGTGAGGATCGCCACCTGGAACGTCAACTCCGCCAAGCAACGGATGCCCAGGCTCCTGCCCTGGCTCGAGGCGCGCCGGCCAGACGTCGTGTGCCTGCAGGAGACCAAGCTCACCGACGACGCCTTCACCGATCTGTTCACCGCGCCACTCGCAGAACTCGGCTACGAGGCCGCGCACCACGGGCTGGGCGGGTTCAACGGCGTGGCCCTCCTCTCGCGCGTGGGGCTGGGCGACGTCGAGCGGAACTTCGCCGGCCAGCCCGACTACCTCGGCGCGACGGAGGGCCGAGCCATCAGCGCCACCTGCGCCGGCATCCGCGTGCACAGCCTGTACGTGCCCAACGGCCGCACCGTCGGCTCAGACCACTATGACTACAAGCTGGAGTGGCTCGGCGCGCTGGCAGCCGCCGTGAAGGCAGGGCCGGCCGAGGTGGCGCTGTGCGGCGACATGAACGTGGCGCCGGCGGACGCCGACGTGTTCGACCCCGCCGCCTACCTCGGGCACACGCACGTGACCGAGCCGGAGCGGGCACGCATCGCCGCGTTCGGGCTGGTCGACGTGGTGCGGGCACGCTGGCCCGAACACGAGCGGGTCTTCAGCTACTGGGACTACCGCGCCGGGATGTTCCATCAGGACCTGGGGATGCGGATCGACCTGGTGCTGGCGTCGCAGCCGGTGGCCGACCGCGTCGCAGCGGCCTGGGTGGACCGCGCCGCGCGCAAGGGCAAGGCGCCCAGCGACCACGCACCGGTCATCGTGGACCTCGACGAGGCACGCGACGGCGACATCGGCCCCGTCGTGCCCCCACCGTCGAACCCGAAGAGGGTCGGCAGCACGAGGCTGCCGCAGTCGCGCGAGCGTTGAACAAGGCGTAGGCCACAGTCAGGGCGGGCTTCGGGTTCGCTCATCCACTCTGCGCACATGCAGTGAACCGGGCGGCATCTGACATCAGACCTTACAAAGATCGGTTTTGACCGCACCGACATACACCGGATCGGAACCCACCGAAGGGCCCGACGCTCGGCAGAGGCAGGGACGGTCCCCCACGGCGTCGATCGCCGAGCATCACCATCAGCTGGCTTCAGCCTCAGCTCATCGGAGGTTCAATGTCCCATCCGACGCGCAAGCGCGCCCTACTCACCCTGTTACTCATCGTCTCCCTCGCATTCCCGCTGGGGAGTGTCACCGCCCATGCTGCGGGCCCCCTCCTCACCCGCACGCTGACCGTGCTCCAAGCGGGCAACAACGTCATCACCCAGGCCGGCCTGTCGCGAGGGCGCGGCATGGAGCGCGAAAGCCTGGGCATCTCGCTGGCCGCGGGCGCCGTCCTGGAGGCCCGGGTCTCCAACGCAGTGGCGGACGTGCGCCTCCAGGTGGCCACGGACGACGCGCCCCGGGACACCAACTTCCTGCTGCCCACCAACGGCACGTGGGCCCAGGTCACCGTCGGTCACCCCGGTGCCCTCTTCGCGCGGACCCGTCAGTGGGCCACCGCCCCGCAGATCGAGTACCGCGTGGTCTCCGGCACCAGCTACGACACGCCGGAATACCGGCTGGGCGATTCGCACACCAACTTCATGGCCAAGTGGGATGCCAACGGATCACCCACGGCCGTGATCATCGACCGCGCCGCAGTCATCCTGGTGCCCACCACCGACAAGGAACGGGTGCGCAACATGGCCAGCTGGTCGGGCTTTGCGAACCTGGACGCCGTCATCGAGTTCTACCGCGACCTGATCGACACCTACGACGCGTGGGCGGGCATCGACGACGCCTCGCCGCTGGCGCACCAGCGCCAACTCCCCCACACCTACTTCGTGCGCCCCGACGCCTCCGGCGGCGGTCTCGCCTACTACGCCAGCGGCCAGGCCGTGGGCACCAACATCAACTCGGTGCACTACTACCTGCAGGGCCCCACGGCCTGGGTGACCCTGCATGAGGTGGGCCACGGCTACGACAACTTCATGAGCTCGGGCCGCGACGCCACCGACATCAGCCTCGGCGAGGTCTGGAACAACGTCTACGGCTACCACTACCAGGTCAAGCGCATGGGCTACAGCGATTGGCTCTATGGACAGAACAAGCCCGGCAGCCAGAAGGCGTCCGACGACAGGCGCGCCGCCGCCGGCGGCACCCACTCGTTCAACGCGTTGGGTTACGGCGACAAGCTGGACTTCGTCGTGCGCATCGCCGAGTTGACGGGCATTGAGGGCTGGAAGGCGTTCACCGCCCGCAGCCGCGACCTCCACGTGGAGGGCAAGGCGTGGAACACGCGCCGCAACGACCTCATCGTCGAGGAGTGGGGCGCCCCGAACGGCTACAACCTCATCCCGTGGCTGGCCGCCTACAACCTCCCCGTCAGCACCGACGTCGCCACCCGGGTGGCCGACCTCGGCGACAACAGCATCGCGCTGTCCCTGGCCGACTACTTCCCCACCTACGCCGACGCGCAGGCGGCGGCCACCACCCTGTCGCTGGGCAGCCCCGGCTCGCTGATCGGCACCTCGCAGGTGCGCACGCTGCCGAACCGACAGAACCTGCGCATCAGGGCCACCATCGGTGACAGCGCCGAGCTCGAGGGCCGGCTGGTCACGCTGTGGGACGGCTCGGAGAAGGTCGCGGAGGCACCCTTCTTCGGCGGCCTCGCCACCTTCACCGGGCTGCCGCTCGGCGCCTACACCGTGCGCTACCCGGCGGCCGCGACCAGCGGCACCATCCCGGCCCGCAGCCATGTCGTGGTGCGCAACACCACCAACGATGCGGGCGTGACCTACGATGCCGCGCCGGAGATGGCCAACGTCGGCGGCGCGCTGTTCACGCTGCACGGCCTGGGCGACAACGCATTCGCCTCGATCGCCGTCAACCACGGTCTGGGCACGGTCCACGTGCGCGACAACCTGAACGCGCCGCACAGCTACTTCAGCGACGAGTACGCGCACATCACCGTGTGTGACGCGGCCTCCACCGTGCTCTACGATCGGTCCTTCATCGGCAACCAGAGCCGCACGGCTCCGGCAGACGTCGAACTGGACCTGCCGCTGGGGAGCACCATCACGGTGCGCCACCGGGAACAGGGCTCCCGCTTCTTGGCCAAGGAACCCCTGATGGGCACCGCCAGCACCACGCTGAAGTCCACCACGGAGACCACCGTCTACGTCCGCACGGAGTTCGGCCTCGCGAAGCAGGGCGCCACCGCGGAGCAGACCCTCGCCACCTACAAGGCGACCCTCGATGCCGCGCTCAACCGCATGCAGGGCATCCTCGCCGCGCACCCCACGGCCATCCTGAGCAGCGAGGCCGTCAGCCTCAAGACCGCCCTCGACCGGCTCCCGGCCGCCGAGCGCGCCGACCTGGAGGCCACCTACGGCGCCATGATCCAGGCCCAGCTCGACCTGGCTGCCGCCAAGGCGGGCCCGGTCGGCGGCCCAGTCCCGTCGGGCTCCGTGGTCCTCGACCGCACCGGATGGACCGCGACGGCGAGCTCGGCCCACAGCACCAGCCCGGCGTCGGCCCTCCTCGACGGCAACCCGGCCACCATCTGGCACAACGACTGGACCGGCACGAACAACTTCCCCTACACCATCGGCATCGACCTGGGCGGTGACCGCGCGTTCCACGGCTTCTCCTACCTGCCCAGGCAGGACAAGGAGTGGGACGGCAGCGCGCTGCTCAACGGCCGCGTCGACCGGTTCGAGGTGTTGGCGGGCTCGTCCGCCCAGGACGCCGTCGTCGTCTCGAGCGGCACCTACGCGTGGAGCGGCACCTCCGATCAGGGCGTCAAGTACGTCGCGCTCCCCGAGCCGGTGACCGCCTCCTACGTGGCATATCGGATCCTCGACGCGAGGTCGGGTGCCAAGCCCTGGGCCAGCGGCGCGGAGTTCACCCTGTACGGCAAGCCACTGCGCGAGCAGCTGGCCACTGCCATCGCCGAGGTGGAGGCGCTCGACAAGTTCGCCTGGTCCGACGAGACCCTGGCGGAGGCCAATGCTGCGGCCGCCGAGGGTGAGGCGCTCCTGGCGGACGCCAACTCCAGCAACGCCGCGCTGCAGGCGTCCGTCACGCGGGTCAACGCGGCCCTCGATGCCCTCGCGCCACGCGCGCCCCTGGGCGGCGCCGTGCCTGCGGGAGCGACCGCGCTGTCGAAGTCCGGATGGACCGCGACGGCGAACTCGGCCCACAGCACCAACCCGGCGTCGGCCTTCATCGACGGCAACGGCAACACCATCTGGCACAACGACTGGAACTCCACCACGAACGTGAACTTCCCGTTCACCGTGTCGGTCGACCTGGGCGGCGCGAAGGCCTTCGACGGCTTCTCCTACCTCACGAGGCAGGACGGCTCGACGAACGGCCGGGTCAAGCGCTATGAGCTGCTCGCCGGCACCTCGGCGGCGGACGCCGTGGTGGTGTCCCACGGTGACCTCGCGTGGGCCAGCGGAACCGACAAGGCGATCAAGTACGTCGCCCTGCCGAGCGGCGTGACGGCCTCGTACGTGGCGTTCCGCGTGCTGGACGCCAACTCGGGCTCACGGGCGTGGGCCAGCGGCGCCGAGCTCACCCTCTACCAGGGCCAGTAGCCCGGGGGCATTACGACCGGTGGGCGGCAGGTTCAGGCGATCCTGCCGCCCACCGGCGCGTGGCGCCGCAGCAGCAGGGCGGCGGCCACGACGAGCAGCGCGGCCACGATGGCGGCGACGCCCACCAGCGTCGAGTCCGGAGCATCGGTGAGGCGCGCGACGGCGATCCAGGCCAACCCCCATCCGGCGGCACCGGCAATCGCCAGGCGCCCTCCGAATTGCTGCGCGAAGAGCACGCCGAGGCCGGCGGCGGCTGCGATGACGACCACCGCGACCACCTGATCGGCAAGTGCGCCGAACGACCAGCCTGAGTTGTCTCCCGCTGCCGCCACATTGGCGCACGTCGCCACGCTGACCCAGCCGAGGTAGGCGCCGAACGTACCGTCCACCACCACCCGCTCCACGAGGCCTGTCGCTGGAATGGTGGTGAGCCGGCGCACGATGAGGCCCAAGGTGAGGGCGAGGATGGCGATGACGGCGACGCTGACCCAGATCCAGCCCACCTGGGTGACCAGCAACCAGGCGGCGTTGAGCAGCATGCTCACACCAGCCAACCAGCCGACCGCCCTCGCGCGCGGCGCCGTCTTGTTGGCCGGCAGCCATTGCCAGACGGTGTAGGAGAACAGGCCCAGGTAGATGACGGACCAGATCGAGAAGGCGGGCCCACCGGGCGCGAGCAGAGTGGCATCCGCGGCCAGGGCGCCCCCGGAGGACTCCTCGACGCGGGTGCCGATCACGCCGATGCCCAGAAGGGTGCCGTAGACACACAGCACAGCCGAGACGGAGACCCAGATTTGGCGGAGGAGATCGCGGTTCATGGGCTCCACCCTAACCCCGCGACCCTTCTTCTGTACAGGGTTTGTCGAAGGTTGGTTCAGGCCCGGCCCGCGAGGAGACTCCGGTGCAACATCCGGGCGGCCTCCGATGGCGCGTCGGGCAGCACCTCGGCTCCCGTGACATCCAGCCTGCGAGAGCCGCCGACCCAGACACTGACAGGCGGCACCACCCCCGCCAGCCGGGTGATCACATCCTGCGCCGCGTCGACCGACTGGTGCACCGAGGTCACGCCCACGACGGCGGCACGCGCCCGGTGGTCCCGGGCCGCCTGCTCCCACTCAGCAGCAGGCACATCGGCGCCGAGGTACACCACGTCGGCCCCCAACCGGCGCAGACAGGTGGCGAAGGCGAACAGCATGAGCTCGTGCCGAGCCCCAGGCGGCAGGCCCACCAGGACCCTGCCGGGCATGGTGGCGGGACCCGCGGCGTCGAAGGCCGCAGCGATCGTGCGCATCAGGGCGGCGCTGGCGAAGTGCTCACCGGCCACGCCGACCTCCCCGGAGGCCCAGGCCTCACCCAACTCCCGCAGCCGCTCGGGCAGCCACGAGTCGGCGAAGGCCTCGAACTCCCCGGAAGGGCCGCCAGCCGCGATCGCCGCCTCCAGTGCGGCTTGGTCTAGCCTGCCAGCCGCCTGCAGGAGCGCCGCGTCGGGATCAGCGGCGCCGACCCGGCGTGCGGGCTCCGCGGCGGCGAGCAGCGTCGCCGCGGCTCGGGACGCGGGCACCCCGGAACCGACGAGCGCGGCCATCTCGCGCAGGACTTCCACCTGCGCGTCGCTGTAGAGGCGGTAACGGCCCTGCGACCGCGAGGGGGCCACGACCTTGTAACGGGTTTCCCACGCGCGCAGCACCGCTTCGGAGACCCCCGTGAGCCCGGCGACCTGTTTGATTGTGTACACCTCTGCTCCAAACTGGGAAAACTGCTCCACACTGGGGGGACGTCTCCGCACCACGGTACCAAGCATTGAACAAACATTGAACATCGCTCTTGTTTGTCATCGAATTTCCCGTTACAGTTCCAGAAACCTTCAACAAACATTAGACAGGCTGCGATGACGGTTCATACTCCAGACCCACGACCCCCCGGGCTTTCCCCCTCCGACGAGGTCATCCTGCTCGACGACGTCGGCCGCCCCATCGGGGCCGCCGATAGGCTGAGCATCCACACCTCCGCAACGCCGCTGCATCTCGCGTTCTCGACCTACCTGTTCAACGCTGCCGGCCAGGTGCTCGTCACCCGGCGTGCCTTGGCGAAGAAGACGTGGCCGGGCGTGTGGACCAACTCCTGCTGCGGCCACCCCAGGCCTGGAGAAGACATCGACGACGCCGCCCGCCGCCGGATCCGCGAGGAACTCGGCCTGCACGTCGGCCCCCTTGTGCCCCTGCTACCGCACTTCCGTTACCGCGCGGTCGACGCCTCCGGCACCGTGGAGAACGAGATCTGCCCCGTCTTCGCCGCCTTCGTCGGCTCCGACGACCCTGTAGCGGACCCGGACGAGGTGGCCGAATGGGCATGGGTGGACTGGGCCGACCTGCACCGGGCCATCGACTCCACGCCCCACGTGTACAGCCCCTGGGCCGCCCTTCAGGTACCGCAGATCGACGCCGCTTTTCCCGGCGCCATCGACCTGGGGCACCGCAGTACCGTTGACGCCGATGCCGCCGTCGACGAGGTCGACAACCTCATCGACGCAGAACTCGAGGCACTCACCACCGAGTGGGCCGGCTTCATCGGCGACCTCGGGGTCGACGTCCTCGCCACGGACCTCCCCCAGTGGCTCGCCCGACTGAGTTCTGGGGGCAAGCGCATCCGGGTGCGCATGGCGTACTGGGGATTCATCGCAGCCGGCGGCCGTGACGGTTCCGCAGCGTACCTCCACCTCCTGAGGGTCTCCGCGGCCCTCGAACTGCTGCACCTCTTCGCGCTGATCCACGACGACGTGATGGACGAGTCGGATTCCCGCCGCGGACACCCGTCCGCGCATGTCGAAGCCGCCACGTGGCACGACGAGGCTGCAGCTGTGGGCGACCGGCGCCGCTTCGGCGAGAGCATCGCGGTGCTGCTGGGCGACCTGGCGCACACCGTCGCCGACCGGCTCGTCGAGGGGCTGCCGTCGCGACTCCGGGAGACCTGGTTCCGCCTCTCGGTGGAACTGATCGCAGGGCAGCGAGCCGACCTCACCGGAGCAGCCGCCGGGCGCTGGGATCGCCACCACGCGGAATCCGTCGCTCGGCTCAAGTCGGGCCGCTACACAGTCCTACGCCCGTTGCAGTTCGGCGCCGTGGCGGCGGGCGCCTCCGCCGGCGTCGAGAATGCGCTGCTGGAGTGCGGAGAACGCCTCGGCCGGGCATTCGCGCTGCGCGACGAATACCTCGGCGTGTGGGGCGACCCCGCAGTGACGGGTAAGCCTGCCAGCGACGACCTGGTGGACGGCAAGGCCACCGTGCTGGTGTCCATCGCCCGCGAACGGCTCTCCGGACCCAACCGCGCCCTCCTAGACGCCCTGGGTACCGACTCCTTCCGCCGCGACCAAGCGCCCCTCTTGGCCCGCGCCATGCTGGAGGCAGCCGTCGACGTCGAACTCGAGCGGCTGATCTCTGACGACGTGGCTGCCGCCCTGACCCACCTCGACGACGCAGGCCTGGTGCGCGCAGGGGTCGAGGGCCTGCGGGAAGCTGCCCGCAGCGTCGCCTGGCGGGACGCATGAGCAGGCGCGTCGTGGTGGTGGGGGCCGGACTCTCCGGTCTCTCCGCAGCGCTGCACCTGGCAGGGGCCGGTCATCGCGTCACACTGCTGGAGCGCGAGGCAGTGCCCGGCGGCCGCAACGGGGTCCTGGAGCGCGACGGTTTCCGCTTCGACACCGGCCCGGTCGTGTTCACCATGCTCGGGCTGCTCGAGGAGGCGTTCGCCGCCGTCGGCCGCTCGACCAGCGACTACGTGTCGATGACACTGCTGGACCCTGCCTACCACACGTTCTTCGCCGACGGCTCACGTCTCTTGGTGAGGCCCGGTCACGAACGCATGCGGGAGGAGATCGCCGCGCAATGCGGCGCCAAGGACGCAGCGGCGTTCGACCAGTTCGTCGCATGGCTCAAGCGCCTCAACGACGTCGAGGTGCCGCACTTCATAGACGCGAACTTCTCCTCCCCCCTCAGCCTGCTGCGCTCGCCGCGTGCTGCGGCAGAGCTGCTCCGGCTGGGCGCCTTCGGCCGGCTGGGCCCGGCGGTGGCGCGGCGCTTCGACGACGAACGGCTCCACCGGGTCTTCAGCTTCCAGGCGATGTACGCCGGGCTGGCCCCTGCCCAAGCACTGGCCCTGTACGCAGTGATCACCTACATGGATTCGGTCGAAGGGGTCTGGTTCCCCGACGGCGGCATGCACGCCGTGCCCCGCGCGATGGCGGCGGCCGCCGAGGAGGCGGGCGTCGAGGTGCGCTACCACGCCACCGTCGAGCGGGTCCTGCGCGGACCCTCGGGCGAGGTCACCGGGGTCCGGTTGACCGACGGCGAAGTGGTCCGGGCCGATACGGCCGTCGTGACCGCCGACCTCCCCGTCGCGTACGAACGGCTGCTGCCGGACCTGCCGGCGCCACGCGTGGCGCGCCGCGGGAAGTACTCGCCTTCGGCGCTGGTCTGGCACCTCGGCGTGAAGGGTGAGCTGCCGGCTCACCTGGGCCACCACAACATCCACTTCGGCGAGGAGTGGGACGAGGCGTTCCGGGAGCTGCTCAGCAAGGGCGTCGCGATGTCGGACCCGTCTCGATTCGTCGCGGTACCCACCGTGCACGCGCCCGACGCCGCCCCCCGCGGCCACCACACCCTGTACGTGCTCGAGCCGGTGCCCAACCTCCGGGTAGGACGGCTGGACTGGTCGGTCGAGGGCCCCAGGTTGCGCGAGCGCATGCTGGGATTCCTCGAGCGCGAGGGCTACCCCACCGACATCGTCACCGAGGAGCTCGTCACGCCCGCCGACTGGGCTGCCCAGGGCATGGCCGCGGGCACCCCGTTCGCCCTGTCCCACGTCTTCAGCCAGACCGGCCCGTTCCGGCCGCGAAACGTCGACAAGCGCGCCCCGGGGCTCGTGTTCGCCGGCTCCGGCACCACCCCGGGCGTCGGCATCCCGATGGTGCTGATCTCGGGCAAACTGGCCGCGCGCCGGGTCGAGGAGATGCGATGAGCCAGTCACTCGAGGCCGGCTACCGGCGTTGCGCCGAGCTCACCCGCCAGTACGGCACCACCTACTACTGGGGCGCCATGCTCCTCCCGCAGCACCAGCGGCGCGACGTCCACACCGTCTACGCCCTGTGCAGGCTGGCCGACGACATCGTGGACGAGCCGGAACGCGTGGACCTGGCGGTGCCGCAGACCGGCACCCCGGCCGAGCGCCTGGCTGCCTTCCGCCGCCTGTTCTTCGAGGCACTCGACACGGGCAGCTGCGACGAGCCGGTGATGTCGGCGATCGTCGACAGCATCCGCCGGCGAGGCACGGACCCCGAGTGCTTCGAGAGGTTCTTCGACGCGATGGCACTCGACCTACGACAGGAGACGTGGCCCACGTGGGAGGCCTTGCGAGACGGCTACATGGAGGGTTCGGCCGCTGTGATCGGCGAGATGATGCTCCCGGTGCTGGAGCCGTACACGGACGAGGCGAGGGAACCGGCGCGCGCCCTGGGCCACGCCTTCCAGCTGACGAACTTCCTGCGCGACGTGGAGGAGGACCTGGACCGGGGACGCGTCTACCTGCCTCAGGAAGACCTGGCCAGGCACGGCGCCGACCCGTCGTTGAGGCGGGTCACGCCGCAGTGGCGGGAGATGATGGCCGAGCAGGTGGCCCGCAACCGGGACCTCTACGCCCGGGCCATGCCCGGGCTGCCCATGCTGCCCCCGCCGTCCCGCCGCTGCGTGGGGACCGCGCTGGTGCTGTACAGCCGCATCCTCGACCGCATCGAGGCCCGCGGCTACGACGTCTTCTCGGGCAGGGTGCGCGTGCCTGCGAGTGAGAAGTTGGGCGTGCTGGCCCGCACGCTCACCGTGGGACTGCCCCGCCCGACGCTGCCCTGAGGTGCAGCGCTAGCGGCGGGCGAGCAGGCCACGCATCGGAACCGTCCAGATGTCGTGGCCTGCGGCGCCCCACCCGTCGAGGAGGGCGTTCGCGGCCAGGAAGCCCGTCGTCGCGGCGCGCTCCATGAGGGCCACGGGATAGTCGCACCGCAACCAATCACCCGCCAGCACCAGCCGGTCGTCCGGCGTGGTGACGCCGGGTCGCCCTGGCCAGCCGGACGGACCGATGAGCGTGCAGTCGTCGCGGATGAGCACCTCGCGCCCGAGCACCCGTGCGTCTGCCGTCTCGGGATACACCCGGCGCAGTTCGGCCTCCAGCTGGCGCACCACCTCGTCGGCCGCCGCCTGGTCGCGCACCACGGCGGGATCACACGCATACGCGTGGAGTTCGACGACTGAGCCGCCGTGGGCGTCGGCCCAGGTGGCGGCACCCTCCTCGAAGCGCTCGAGCACGCTCACGTTGTCGAGCGGTCCATAGCCCGAAGTGCCCAGGAAGGCCGGCCGGGAGGCCTCCACTTGCCGATCCAGCCATAGCCGCACGACGGCGAACGGCGGCGCATTGTAGGTCTCTGCGACGGCCGCCCGCCAACCCGCGAGATGGTCGCCGTCGATGCCCTCGGCGAGCCCCCTGGCTGCACGGGGATCGGCGGCCAGGACCACCGCATCACCCTCCACGCGGGCATCGTCGGTCAGCACCGCCGCGCCGCCGTCCTGTACCTCGATGGCGTCGACGGCGGTGCCCAGCCGGAGATCGACGCCGAGCCCCCGCAGCCGCTGGCCCAGCGGAGCCCACAGGGCGGTGTCGTAGTCGTCGTCCGGCACGTCGAAGAGCAGGCCCTCGGCGGAACCGAGGAAGTAGGTGTGGAACATCGCGACCAGCTCCCCCGCCCCGAACTCGCGCGGATCCGCGAAGAATGAGCGGGCAAACACCTCGAGCGCGAGGTCACGCGCCCCATCGGGGAAGCGCAGCCGATCGAGGAACTGGGCGGCGGACTCGCCGTCGTAGCGGTGGTAGGTCTCCGGGAAGCGGACCCGCAGCAGCTCGAGCGCCGCGGGCACGTTGACTCCCGCCAGCCCCTTGAGCGTGAACGCGGGGCTGCGGCCGACGAACTGCAGCACCGACCACGGCGGAGTCTTCGCCAGGCCGGTGAACGAGTCCCGCAGCCCGTCGGGACGCTGCAACGGGTAGTCGTCGATGGGCGTCAGGAACGACAGGTCCACGTCGATGCGGCGCAGCAGTCGGCGCAGGTTGTAGTACTGCCGGAAGAACGCGTGGAAGCCACGGCTCATCGTGCGCCCGTCCTCCAGCGGCCACGCAGCGACCCGGCCGCCGAGCCTTTCGCCGGCCTCGAACAGCGTGACCCGTACCCCGCGCTCCGCGAGCCCGGCCGCGGCCGCGAGCCCCGCGATGCCACCGCCCACGACCAACGCGTGCCTGTCGCCCTCGACGCGGTGTGCTCCCGGCGCCCCCGGATGGCGCACTGCCTTCCTGTCCCGTCCCGGGAATTGGTTCACGACGACTCCTCTGGCTTGCGGGCGATGAACGTGTGCAGCACTCCCTGCTGCCACCCTGATGCGGTGCGGTGTGCGACGTCGACGAAGCCGGCGGCGGCGAGCCGATCCGCAAAGGTGGTGACCGAGTCGAACTCCACGACGCTGCGGTACAGGTACCGGTAGAGGCCGGGGTTGCGGTCGATCACCACGCCGAGCGGGATGATGGCCCCATGGGCGACTGCTCCCCAGACGCGCTGGGCGGCGGGGTTGCCCGCCACGGAGTACTCCTGGCAGCACAACCACCCGCCGGGGCGCAGCAGTTCGAACACTTCGGCGATCGCGTGGTCGCGGCGCTCCGCAGGGACGTTGCGGAACAGGTAGCACGCCAGCGCGCCGTCGAACGATCCGCGCGTCCACCGGTCGAGGTTCAGTTCGCCGACGGTGGCCCGCTCGAACCGCACCTGCTGCGGCCAGTTCTTGGCCCGGGCGCGTCCCAGCATGCCGGGCGATGCGTCGAGCCCCAGCACGTAGGAGCCCTCGGGGGCGGCGTCGACCAGGGCGCGGGTCGAGGCGCCGGAGCCACACGCGAGGTCGAGCAGCGCCTGGGGCTCACGACCCAGCCGGGAGGTGAGGGCGTCGGCGGCGCGGGCCAGTTCTCGGTGGTAGCCGGGGTTCAGGCCGACCATCAGGTCGTAGCGGCGTGCGCCCCTGTCGAAGGCTGCAGCGGTGTTCATGCGCCCTCGCCCTCCCGCCTGCCGAGCGCGACCCACACGAGCATGGTCAGGGTCAGCATTGCCCACCCGAACCCGAAGTCCTCGATCGGGATGTCCCAGGGGAACCGCACTCCCGCGTGGTGCTCCGGGTTGTAGATGACGATCGGATCCGACAGCTTGGTGAGCCAGCCGTCGACCCAGCCCTGGAAGAAGAAGATGATCGCCATGGAGATCCAGTATTGGGCCGTGCGGAACAGCCCCGTGCGCAGCCACAGGACCTCGACCGCGACGACGGCAAGGACGCCGACGACCGTGAGGACGGTGTACTCAGGCATCGTCGCTCCTCCTCCAGCGGGACAGGACGTGGCCGACTCCCTCGTAGGTGAGCAGCCCGCAGATGGGGATGACCAGGAAGAACACGAGTTCCTCCAGCGGGACCACCCCCAGCATGATGCCGGTGGTGAAGCGCTCACTGTAGGTCCAGTGGTCTCGCAGGATCCCGACCACGTCCCAGACGAGGAAGACCACCAGCATGGGCAGCATCGCGAGCACCAGCCGAACGGGGCGGCGGTAGACCCGGGCGCGCAGGACGAACTCGAGTGGCAGGGTGATGGCCACGCACGCGGCCATGAGGGTCAAGTACTGGTAGCTGTCAGGCATCACGGGTCACCCTAGAGGTTGGACAAACTTTATACAAGGAGTTTGAGGCCGCGCAGGACGTAGCCCTCGATGAGGTCGTCCCAGGAGATCTCCGGCTCGCGGAGGACTCGCGGGTTGCGCGCCAGGAGGCGGGTGAGGAGCTCGTCGGTCTCCTGGATGGCCAGGGGCTGCCCGGGGCAGCGGTGCGCGCCGTCCCCGAAGGTCATGACGGACGCGTCGACGCCCGGCGGCAGCGTCCGGCCGGGCCGTAGTCCGAGCGGCTCCTCCCCCACGGCCAGGGGATCGGCATTGACCTGCCGGACGCACACGTCAATGAGTTGGCCGGGCTCGATGGTGGCACCCTGCGCGCCGTCGGTGATCTCGATCCGTTCCTGCGCCCGCCGGTACAGGTGGCCGACGACAGGCTCCAAGCGGATGATCTCGTTGAGCATCGCATGGCGCTCGGTGCGCCCCGCCACGAGGTAGCGATCCTTCAGCTCCGGCGTGGTGAGCAGGTGCCACGCGGCCATGGTGATGAACTCCCGCGTGGTGACCATGCCGGCGGTGCCGTAGGTGACGCACTCGACGAGGATGTCGGCAGACGTGTAGCCCTCGTCGAGGAGGTGGCTGATCACGTCGCCCTGACGTTCCCGGCGACGGCGGCGCACCGCCGGACGCACGTCCGCCCAGTAGAACCTGGCCACGGGGACCAGCCCCCGCCAGGCGGCCTGCATCCACTGGCGGCTGCTTCGGCCGAGATCCTTGCGGGTGATGTCGAACGGGGGCTGCCGGAAGAACGAGACGAGCCGGGGTGCCATCCGCTCCGTCGGCGACTCGGTCAGCCCCACGATCGCCGACGTCACCTCGACGCTGTACAGGAGCGCCACGGCGTCCAGGGCCACCTCCCCGGACAGGGAGTCGACGTGCCGGTGGGCGGCCTCCGCGATGCGGTCACCGTGGCGCTCGCGGACCACCTTCGGCGCGAAGAAGCGGCCCACCTTGGCGCGTTGCTCGTCGTGCAGCGGGCCGTCCGACATGAGGATGGGGTGGTGCTTGAGCACGCCCTTCGGGACGTACTCCGCCGTGAAGCCGGCCTGCGTGGTGGCATGCCGCGCGCGCAACACCTGGCGCGCCGCCTCCACGGAGCGGATGCGCCACACGTCGCCGATCCGTTCGAGGCGTGGCTCTTCCCGCTCGCCCGGCTTGTGGGCGCGGCGCTCATCGTGGGTCATGGGCACCTCCTGCGCCCCAGCCTAGGGGGCCGCCGCCGCGCAGCGGGCAGTTACAGGTAGAGGCCGGTGCCACCGTCGGCCTCCTCGGTGGAGGCGACGGCGTGGATGTCGCGTTCGCGCATCAGCACGTAGGTGCGGGCCTGGAGTTCCACCTCGGCGCGGTCCTCCGGGTCGAACAGGACGCGGTCCTCGACCTCCACGGAGCGCACGTTGGGGCCAATGGCCACCACCTTGGCCCACGTGAGCCTGCGGCCCATCTGGACCGTGGCGGGGATGAGGATGCCGCCGCCGCTGCGGCGTTCGCCCGCCACCGCGTCGACATCGACCAGCACCCGGTCGTGCAGCATCCGGATGGCCAGGCTGGTCTCGCTCACTTCTCGATCGCCCGGCGCGCCTGCGAGGCCAGCGTGCGGCGGTTGGCCACCGAGGACACGGCCATGAAGAACACCACTGCGCCGACGACGGCGCCGCCGATCATCAACAGCCTGTCGGTGCGCCACGCGCCGTGCTCATCCTTGAACGACGTGGTGGCGGCCTCGAACTCGGTCTTGGCGAACTGCTTGACCTGGGCCACCGATTCCTTGGCGATGTTCTTCGGCTTCATCGACTCGACGGCCTCGGAGGTGGCGTTGGCCAACTTCGCGCGGTTGGCGGCGAGATCGACTCGGATCTCATCGACTGAACGGGTGCTCATACGAGTGCTCCTCGATAGGTTGCCTGCGCCCCAGCCTATTGACCCACCGGCGTTCACGCCAGAAGACCCGGGAACCGCAGCCGTCGCGCCCCACTATCATGGCGGCCATGACCGCACGTTTGACCACCGGTACGCCCGCGCCCGATTTCACGCTGCCCGACGCCGAGGGCAACGAGGTCTCGCTCAGCGACTTCAAGGGCGGCTCGGTCATCCTGTACTTCTACCCCGCCGCCATGACGCCGGGCTGCACCACGCAGGCCGTCGACTTCTCGGCCGCGGTGCACGCGTTCCAGGACGCCGGCTACACCGTCCTGGGCTGCTCGCCCGACGACGTGGAGCGCCTCGCGAAGTTCAAGGCCAACTCCGACATCGAGTTCACGCTCTTGGCAGATCCGGAGAAGCGGGTGCACAACCTCTACGGTGCCTACGGCCTGCGCAAGCTGTACGGCAAGGAGATCGAGGGCGTGCTGCGCTCCACGTTCGTCATCGACGTCGACGACGAGGGCAACGGCCTGGTGCGGGTGGCGCAGTACAACGTGAAGGCCACCGGCCACGTGGCGAAGCTGCGCCGCGAACTGGGTGTCTGACCACTTCCTCACCATCGACGCCGCGCCCGGGCACGGCGTCGACGTCGAGCTCGAGATCAAGCGCTCGCGCTTCATCACCCGCCTGCGACGGGTGACCACGGAGGACGCGGCACGCGCGGTCATCGAAGAGCGTCGGGCCGCCTTCTTCGACGCCCGGCACAACTGCTCCGCCTTCGTGCTCGGCCCGGACGCCCGCACCGCGCGCAGCTCCGACGACGGCGAACCCGCCGGCACGGCGGGCATCCCCATGCTGCAGGTGCTGCAGAAGAACGCGCTGACAGACGTCGTCGCCGTGGTCACCCGCTACTTCGGCGGCATCAAGCTCGGCGCCGGCGGCCTGGTTAGGGCCTATTCCGACGCCGTGGCCCAGGCCGTCGAGGCGGCCGGCATCCGCACCGTCAGGCTGTGCCGCGTGCTGCGGGTCGACGTCGACTTCGCCCAGGCCGGGGCCGTGGAGGACCAGTTGCGCGGCCTCGTGCTGCCGTCGGGCGAGGCTGTGGTGGTCGACGGGGTGGAGTGGTCCGACAGGGCGCACATCCACGTCGCCGTCGGCGCTGGGCACGAGGAGGAGCTGGACGTGGCGCTGGCCACGCTCTCTGCCGGCACCCTGAACGCCGTCGCAGTCGGCGAGCGCTGGGTGGGCTGACCCGGGCCCGCCGCGGGGCGCGGACGACAGCGAAGTGCGGGCCCCGCATCTCGCGGGGCCCGCACTGGTGGCTGACGGGTGCTCAGATGTCCAGGCCGAGGGCCCTCAGGTACTCCAGCGGATCCGACGCGCCGTAGACGTCGCCGGGGGTGGCGCCGGGCTCACAGCGCATCCACAGCCGCGCCTCGCCTGCGACTGGGCTCGTGGGAGGCCTCACAAGGGGCCCTGGGACTGCGGGCCCGAAAGATCACGATCCCGTTACATTCATCGGGGCCACTACCCTATGGACCCCGATGCAACTAGTTTCACCACATGACGGAGACCACCGCGACACGTTCCTCGGCGCTCGGCCAGCCGCTCGTCGTGCTGAGCGGCGTCAACAAGCACTTCGGGGATCTGCACGTGCTCAAGGACATCAACCTCACGGTGCGTGAGGGCGAAGTCGTCGTGGTCATCGGGCCCTCAGGGTCCGGCAAGTCGACGCTGTGCCGCACGATCAACCGCCTCGAGACGTTCGAATCAGGGTCGATCACCATTCACGGCACTGAGCTGCCCAAGGAGGGCAAGGCACTCGCGAAGCTGCGGGCGGACGTGGGCATGGTGTTCCAGAGCTTCAACCTGTTCCACCACAAGACGATCCTCGACAACGTGACGATGGGCCCCATCAAGGTCCGTGGGCTGAAGCCGGCCGCCGCGAAGGAGCGGGCCATGGAACTGCTCAAGCGCGTGGGCGTCGACCACCAGGCACACAAGTACCCGGCGCAGCTGTCCGGCGGCCAGCAGCAGCGCGTCGCCATCGCCAGGTCGCTGGCCATGGACCCCACCGTGATGCTCTTCGACGAGCCCACCTCGGCGCTGGACCCGGAGATGATCAACGAGGTCCTCGACGTCATGACCACCCTTGCCCACTCAGGCATGACGATGATCGTCGTGACCCACGAGATGGGCTTCGCACGCAAGGCCGCCGACAGGGTCGTCTTCATGTCGGACGGCGCGATCGTAGAGGAGAACACCCCGGAGGAATTCTTCACCAACCCCCAGTCAACCCGAGCCAAGGACTTCCTCGGCAAGATCCTCACACACTGAGAACCCTGCCCCACGTACCCACCTTTCAAAGGAGAGAGATCCATGCGTAGGACCACTTACCGAATCGCGGCCCTCGCGGCCGCCGCAGCGCTCGCCCTCACCGCCTGCGGGGGCGACGGCAACGGCACCGGCGACGGGGCCGACGGCGACAGCATCAAGATCGGCACCAAGTTCGACCAGCCGGGCCTGGGCCTGCAGGAGGGCGGCACGATGTCGGGCTTCGACGTCGACGTGGCCAAGGCGGTCGCCGAGAAGCTCGGCTACTCCGAGGACCAGATCGAGTGGATCGAGTCGCCGTCGCCGCAGCGCGAGACCATGCTGGAGGCGGGCACCGTCGACTTCATCGTCGCCACCTACTCCATCACCGACAGCCGCAAGGAGCGCGTGCAGTTCGCCGGCCCCTACCTCGTGGCAGGCCAGGACCTGCTCGTGAAGGCCGAAGACGACTCGATCAACGGGCCCGAAGACCTCGAGGGCAAGATCCTGTGTTCCGTCTCCGGCTCCACTCCTGCGGAGCGGGTCGCCGAGGATTACCCCGGCGTGCAGCTGCAGGAGTACGACACGTACTCCTCCTGCGTGGACGCCTTGGCCTCTGGCAGTGTCGACGCGCTGACGACGGATGACTCGATCCTCGCCGGCTACGCCGCGCAGGAGCAGTGGGCCGGCCAGTTCCGCGTCGTCGGGGCACCGTTCAGCGAAGAGTTCTACGGCATCGGCGTGGCCAAGGAGAGCGACCTCTGCGAGAAGATCAACGAGGCGCTGGTGGAGCTGTTCGACGAGGGCACGATCGACCAGGCCATCCAGGACAACCTCGGCCCGGCGAACTACACGCCCAACCCGGAGACCAACCCGGCCGAGCCGGGCGGCCACTGCGAGTCGTGACGCACTGACCCACGGCGCGACGGGGGCCCCGGGCCTCCGTCGCGCCCACCCATCCGACACCTGGCAAGGAGGTGCCCGTGCTGGAACTCATTGAACGCTTCGACTTCCTGGGGGCCGTCGGCCTCACCCTGTGGCTCACGCTGTGGGGCGCGCTGTTCGCGTTCGTGCTCGGCACCATCGTCGCCATCATGCGGCTCTCCCCCGTGCGCGCGCTGCAGTTCGCCGGCACCGTCTACGTGACCGCTTTCCGCAACACGCCCCTGACCCTGATCGTGATCGCCGCGAACCTCGTGCTGTGGAACCAGCTCGGCCTGCAGCTGGCCTCGCGCGAGTCGGCCACCTACATCGTGGACACCAACATCCGCCTGGCCATCCTGGCGCTGGCGGTCTACCACGCGGCCTTCGTGTGCGAGGCGCTGCGCAGCGGCGTCAACACCATCCCTGTCGGGCAGGCAGAGGCGGCCCGCTCCATCGGCCTGACCTTCGCGCAGAACCTGCGCATGATCATCCTGCCGCAGGCCCTGCGGGGCGCCATCACGCCGCTGGGCAACGTGCTGATCGCCCTGACGAAGAACACGACGGTGGTCACGGCCATCGGTGTGGCCCAGGTGTCGCACTCCATGGCGCGCATGATCGAGTTCCGCTCCGACGTCATCATCCTGATCTTCGGCCTGGTGGCCGTCACCTTCGTGGTGCTCACCCTGCCGATGGGCCTGCTCACCAGCTGGCTGTCGCAGAAGTTGGCGGTGAAGCGATGAGCACCACCGCCGCCCTGTTCGACGCGCCCGGCCCGCGCACGCGTCGTCGTCACCTCATCTACGCCGTCGTGGGCGCCCTCATCATCTTCGGCATCGCCGGCTGGGTGCTGGTGACCCTCTGGGACGCAGGCCAGATCACTCTCAACCGCTGGGCCCCGGTGTTCACCGCGGAGGCCTGGGTGCAGTACTTCCTGCCCGGCATCCGGCAGACGGTGGTGGCCGCCGCCATCAGCATGGCGCTGGCCTTCGTCTTCGGCCTGATGTTCGCGATGGGCCGCATGTCGGAGCTGGCGCCGCTGCGCTGGGTCTCTGCAGTGGTCGTCGAGTTCTTCCGCGCCGTGCCGGTGCTGATCATGATGCTGTTCGTCTTCTACCTGCTGACGTACAACACCGACATCACCGGCCCCAGCCTCAGCTTCACCGCAGTCGTCGTGGGCCTGACGGCCTACAACGGCGCGGTGATCGCCGAGGTGGTGCGCAACGGCGTCGCGTCGCTTCCCGCGGGGCAGCGTGAGGCTGGCCTGTCGATCGGCCTGACGTCGAGCCAGACGCGGCGGATGATCCTGGTGCCGCAGGCGCTGACGGCGATGATGCCCACCCTGGTGAGCCAGCTCGTCGTCGTGCTCAAGGACACGGCGTTGGGCTACATCATCCTGTACCCCGAACTGCTCAACCGGGTGCGCCAGATGGGCAACCGGTTCGGCAACCTGACCGTCACGTTCGTGGTGGGCGCGTTGCTGTTCATCGCGCTGAACCTGGTGGTGACCAGCTTCGCGCAGCAGTTGGAGAAGAGATTGAAGCGTCGCGGGAAGACCGCGGGCCCGATCACCGAGGCCGAGCCTGCCGACCGTGTGCTGAGTACGCAAGAAGGAGCGGTTCCCTGAGCCAGCCGCCCGCGGCTGGTCGAAGGGCTGGAGGGGGAAGGGAAGCCTGAACCCCTCAGGACGCGGGTTCTATCCCGATGTCCTGAGACATCACACGGTACGCAAGAAGGGACTTGAACCCTCACGCCCGAAGGCACAGGAACCTAAATCCTGCGTGTCTACCAATTCCACCACTTGCGCGAGCGGACCGATTCTAGCCGCTTCACGCGTACGGATCGACGACCGGCTCACCCAGCCGGAAGCGCGCGGTGACCTCGTAGCCGAAGCCGAACCCCGTGTTGCGCGACTCGATGAGCACCAGTTCGTCGGCCGTCCACGACCAGCCGGGGAACGAGTCCAGCACGGTGAGCCACCGGGTGGCCTGCACCCCCCTGTTGTGCCGTGCGAGGGTCAGGTGTCCGACGAACCTGCTGCCATCGACCTCCACGCCCGCCCGTGACGCGGCCGAGCGGCAGTGGAAGGACAGCGCCGCCAACTCCTCGTGCCCTACGGGGACGCCCAGGCCGATGATGCGCGCCTTCGCCGGGTGCGGGAACGAGATCCCGCCACCGATGCGCACCTCGAACGGCCGCGTCCTGGCCGCGACCTCCCCCAGGTTGTCCTCCAGGTACTCGTCGCGGCCGACGGCGACGTGCCCCATGAACGACGTCGTGAGGTGCCATCCCTCGGGGCGGGTCCAGCGCAGCTCGCGGTCCGCCTCACGGCGCGGGGCGACGTAGCCGTCCAACTCCTGCACCACCTCACGTGGCGGCAGCACCGCGGTGAACATCCTCTTCGACATGAGTCGAGGCTACCTTCCGCGACCCTCACCGGGTGCGCCCCTGCCGCCGTAGCGTTGGTGTCCCGACGAAAGGAACCACCATGCTCCGGATGAGCCCCTACATCGTCTTCAACGGCGAGGCGACCGCCGCGCTCGAGTTCTACCACTCGGTCTTCGGCGGCGAACTGACCACGATGCCGTTCGCCGACTTCAACTCCGCACCCGAGTTGGACAACAAGATCATGCACGGCCAGCTCGACGCCGAGGGCTTCACGCTGATGGCTGCCGACTCCCCCACGAACGACTCGCCGCAGGAGAAGGGCAACGTCACCGTCTGCCTCTGGGGCGACGACCCCGAGGCCGGCCGCCGCTGGTTCGATGCGCTCGCCGAGGGCGGCACCGTCGGCACGCCGTTGGAGAAGCAGATGTGGGGCGACCACTACGGAGACCTGACCGACAAGTTCGGCGTCGAATGGTCGGTCAACGTCAGCGACGCGGGCTGAGCGGCTCGGGGTCGGCTGGGTGCAGGGCGGGGTCGTCGACGGCGAACGTCGCGATCCTGCCCGGCCCGCTGTGGCGCGACTCGAACCGCACCGTCACCCGCCCCAGCCCCGAACCCCACACCCAGCCGCGGCCGTGCTCGTCGTGCTCGACGTCGGCGCCCGGGAAGTAGCCGCCGGTCCCACGCACCCCGCTGAGCGGCACGTCGTCGACCGCCGCCGGCTCCTCGGTCGACACGGTCCGCTCCTGGACCGACGACCAGCCGGGGCCCGGGTCGTCGAAGAGCTTCTCCTGCGCGGCGGTCACGAAGTTCGACACCCCGATGCCCAGCAACCGCACGCCGGCGCGCACGTCGACCTCCGTCAGCAGCGCGATGCCCTCGGCCGCGATCTCATCGCCGTCGGCGGTGGCGCCGCCGAGGCTGCGTGCGATCGTCCGGGTGGTGAAGTCGCCGAACCGCACCTTGATGGTGACCGTGCGCGCGAAGAAACCGGCCTTGGCCAGCCGTCGGGCGACATCGGCGGAGTCACGGCGCAGGATCTGCTCCAGCTGGGCACGGTCGGTGAGGTCGACGGCGAACGTGTCCTCGGTGGAGATGGACTTCGGGTCGCGCCTGGGCTCCACCCTCCGCGGGTCGCGGCCCCACGCCAGCTCGGCCAGGCCCTCCCCCGCCGCGTGCCCCAACTCGCGCACCAGCTCCCTGCGGTCTGCGCCCCGGAGGTCCTCGACGGTGTACAACCCGATGCCCACGAGCCGCTGCTCCGTCGCCGGCCCCACGCCGGGGATGGCCCGCACCGGCATCGGGGCGATGAACTCGAGTTCCTCCTCCGGCCGCAGGATGCGGTAGCCGTTGGGCTTGGCCGCCTCGCTGGCCAGCTTCGCGAGGAACTTCACGGAGCCGACGCCGACCGAGGCGGTCAACCCCTCCGTGCGCCGCTCCAGTTCCCCCCGCAGCCACTCGACGCGCTCGGCGAGTTCACCGTCGGCCCATCCGCTGGGCTCGAGGTCGACGAACGCCTCATCCAGGCTGAGCGGCTCCACCAGCGGCGACACCTCACGCAGCAGCCCCATCACCACCTGCGACGACTCCCGGTACGCGCCGAACCGGCCCCCCAGGAACGCGGCGTGGGACGCGCGACGCTTGGCCTCGGTGCCCGACATCGCCGAGCGGACACCGAACTTCCTGGCCTCGTAGCTCGCCGTCGCCACCACCCCGCGCGGCCCGGAGCCGCCCACGACGACGGGCTTGCCCCTCAGTGACGGCTTGTCGCGCTGCTCGACCGCCGCGAAGAACGCGTCGAGGTCGAGGTGGAGGATGCGTCGCATGCGCGACCGGCTCAGGCGTCGGCCGCCGGGGTGGGACGGTACTGGGCGAAGTCGTAGCCCTGGTGCACCTCTCGGCTGATCTCGGTCCACTCGCTGCGGGAGATCAACGGGAACTTCGCCGCGCCCTCGGGCTCCTGGTGCACGTGCGTGATGTCGAGCTCGGTGAGGTACGGCCAGGCGGCTGCGTAGATCTCGCTGCCGCCGCCGATGTAGCAGGTCTTCTCCGGCGTCTCGGCCGCCAGGTCGAGCGCCTCGGTGATCGAGTGCGCCACCTCCACCCCGTCGTCGGACCAGTCGGTGTCGCGCGTCACGACGATGACCCGCCGGCCCGGCAGCGTACGGCCGATCTGCTCGTGCGTCCTCCGCCCGAAGATCAGCGTGTTGCCGCTGGTGACGGCCTTGAACCGGCGGAAGTCCGGGGGGATGTGCCACAGCATGTCGTCGCCGGAGCCGATGACCCCGTTGTCGGCCACGGCCGCGATCGCCACGATTCTCACCGGTTCTCCTCCAGCGCCATCAGGTTGCCGTCCATGTCGTACTGCGCGGTGCCCAACTCCGCCGCGCTCGCGGGATCGTTGGTCAGCACCGTCACCTTCACCGTCGGGGTACCGAGCTGCGTGAACACCAGCTCCATGCGGTCCGCGTAGCCGTCGCCGCCCAGGTCCATGGGTGCGCGACTCATCCCCTCGAGCACGGCGGCGTGCAGCGCCTCCAGGTCCACGGTCGGCGGCACCTCGCCAGGGGTGGCCTCCGCCACGACGAGGGGCCGGGCAGTCTTCTTGGAGAACTCGCGCAGCTGCCCCGGCGCCGACGGCGACATGGCCGTCCCCGACACCCCGGTGATGTCGACGGCGAACTCGCCCACGAGGGTCAGCCCCCGCTCCTGCAACGTGAAGAACGTCTCCTCCAGCGCCCCGACATCGATGGGCTCGGGCTGCGGAGCCACAGGCACCGGCTCCTGCCAGGCCTCTTCCGTCATGGGGCCGCTCATCATGGGCGTCCGGGCGCCGTACACGCCTGCGGCGATGCCCCCGGCAGCCACCACGGCGGCCACGCCGAGGCCGGCGATCAGGAGGCCCCGCCGCCCGACGCCGGGGCGGCGACCTCCGTCGCGGTAGCGGGGCTGCGGGAGCCCGTCGAAGGCGCGCAGCATCTCGCCGTGCGTGGTGGCCCTCAGCAGCATGTCGCGACGGGCCTCGAAGCCGGCGTCGTCCAGCAGGCCGTCGGCGTAGTGCTGCGCCAGCCTGTCGAGGTAGGCGTCGCGCTCGGGGAAGTGGGCGCGCAGTTCACTCATGCGAGAAGGGTAGCCCAGCGCTGCCTCAGACGGCGATGGGTGCCTTGATGGCGGGATGCGGGTCGTAGCCCTCCACCTCGATGTCGGCCAGCTCGAACGCGTCGATCTCGCGCACGTCCGGGTTGAGCCGCAACGTGGGCAGGGGCCGGAACTCGCGCGAGAGCTGCTCGGCCACCTGCTCGAAGTGGTTGGAGTAGATGTGCGCATCGCCGAACGTGTGGACGAACTCCCCCACCCGCAGCCCCGTCACCTGCGCGACGAGGTGCGTCAGCAGGGCGTAGGACGCGATGTTGAACGGCACGCCGAGGAACACGTCGGCCGAGCGCTGGTACAGCTGGCAGCTCAGGAGCCCCGGCCCGCCGTCGTCTGCGGGCGCGACGTAGAACTGGAACATCGTGTGGCACGGCGGCAGCGCCATGTCGTCGACGTCCGCGACGTTCCACGCCGACACGATGTGGCGGCGCGAATCGGGGTTGTGCTTCAGGGACTCGATGACCCGGGCGAGCTGGTCGACGTGCTGGCCGTCGGGCGTGGGCCAGGACCGCCACTGGTAGCCGTAGACGGGCCCGAGGTTGCCGTCGGCGTCGGCCCACTCGTCCCAGATGGTGATGCGGTTGTCGTGCAGCCACCCGATGTTGGTGTCGCCGCGCAGGAACCACAGGAGTTCGCCGAAGACGGAGCGGGTGTGCACCTTCTTGGTGGTCAGCAGCGGGAAGCCCTCGCGCAGGTCGAAGCGCATCTGGTAGCCGAACACGGAGCGGGTGCCGGTGCCGGTGCGGTCCGACTTGTCGACGCCGGTGTCCATGACGTGCCGCAGGAGGTCGTGGTACTGGCGCATGTCAGGCGAGCCCCCGCAGGTAGTCGACGAACGCGCGCACGGCGATGCCGCGGTGCGAGATCGAGTCCTTCTCCTGAGCGGTCAGCTCCCCCGAGGTCATGGTCATCCCGGCGGGCACGAACAGCGGGTCGTAGCCGAAGCCGTTGTCGCCGGCGGGCTGGTCGGTGATCCGGCCGGGCATGCGGCCGTGCCACACGCGGCGTTCGCCGTCTGGCGCCACCATGGCCAAGGCGCACACGAACCGGGCGGTGCGGCGCTCGGCGGGCACGCCGTCGAGCTGGGCGAGCAGGAGCGCGTTGTTGTCCTCGTCGTCGCAGGCGGGGCCGGCCCAGCGGGCGGAGCGGACCCCTGGCATGCCGTTGAGCTCGTCCACCTCCAGGCCGGAGTCGTCTGCGACGGCGAGCAGCCCCGTCGCCCGCATGGCGGCCTCTGCCTTGAGGAACGCGTTGCCCTCGAACGTGCGCTCGGTCTCCTCGGGCTCCGGATAGCGGTCGAAGTCGCCGAGGCCGAGCACCCGGATGTCGAGGCCGGCCGCCTCGAAGATGCGCCGCAGTTCGCGCAGCTTCTTGGGGTTGTTGGTGGCCAGCACCAGCGAGCCGGGCCGCGTCACGCGAGGGCCTCGCGCTGGATGCGGGTCAGCTCCGCGCAGCCGACGGTGCCCAGGTCGATGAGTGCGCCCAGCTCGTCCCGGCTGAACGGCGCGCCCTCGGCGGTGCCCTGCACCTCGATGAACTTGCCGGAGCCGGTCATCACGATGTTCATGTCGGTCTCGGCGGCGACGTCCTCGTCGTAACAGAGGTCCAGCAGCGCGGTGCCTGCGGAGTTGAAGCCGACGGAGACCGCCGCCACGGAATCGGTGAGGGGTTCACCGCTGAGCGCGCGGAGCCCGCGCAGGTGCTCGACCGCGTCCGCCAACGCGACGTAGGCGCCGGTGATGGCCGCCGTGCGGGTGCCGCCGTCGGCCTGCAGCACGTCGCAGTCGAGGACGATGGTGTTCTCGCCGAGCGCCTTGTAGTCGACGACGGCGCGCAGCGAGCGGCCGATCAGGCGGGAGATCTCGTGGGTGCGGCCACCGACCTTGCCGCGGATGGATTCGCGGTCGGAGCGGGTGTGGGTGGCGCGCGGCAACATGGCGTACTCCGCGGTCACCCAGCCGAGGCCGGAACCGGCGCGCCAGCGGGGGACGCCCACCGTGACGGAGGCGGCCACGAGGACACGGGTGCGGCCGAACTCGACGAGCACGGAACCTTCGGCGTGGTCGAGCCAGTTGCGGGTGATGCGCACCTCGCGCAGCTGATCGGGGTTGCGGCCGTCGATGCGGGTGACAGTCATGGGCTCCAACTTAGCGGGACGGGTCTGGATGGCACCTTGACCTGTCCGGCGACGTCGTCGCCCGGCCAGGCTCAGGGTTCGGGGGTCAGCGGGGGCAGGCGCAGCGTTCGGGGGTGGGGACGTCGCCGAGCGCGTCCTCGATGTGGGCGCCGCAGCCCTGCCACGTCGGCTTGCCGCACTTGTCACAGGTGACCTTCATGCACATGGGGGTTCTCCTCGGTGGTGGTCTCAGTGGTGGTCGATGACGACGGTGGTGGCATCCGTGACGAAGCCACCCAACAATCTACGCCCGATTCCCTGGAAGTCGTGGGCGTCGCCCGTGGTGAGGAACACGCGTTCCGCCTCACGGGGCTGGTGGTGCAGGAGGCCGGCCTGCGTCAGCTGCGAGTACGTGGACTGCGCGCACGCCTCTGCAGACGAGACCAGCGTCACGCCGGTGCCCAGCACGTAGCCGATGAGGCCCTGGAGCAGCGGGTAGTGGGTGCAGCCGAGGATGAGGGTGTCGACCTGGGCCTTCTTGATGGAGGCGAGGTAGTCCTCTGCGATGCCCAGCAGTTCGTCGCCGCCGGTGACGCCGGCCTCCACGAACTCCACGAAGCGCGGGCAGGCCTGCGGGGTCAGCGTGATGTGGGGTGCGATCGCGAAGGCGTCCTCGTACGAGCGGGAGTTCACCGTCGACTGCGTGGCGACGACACCGACGCGGCCGTTGCGCGTGGCGGCGACCGCGCGGCTCGCGGCGGGGAGCACCACCTCGGTGATAGGTACGTCGTAGCGTTCGCGGGCATCGCGCAGCACCGCCGAGGACGCTGAGTTGCACGCGATCACCAGCGCCTTGACCCCGCGTTCGACGAGGTGGTCGAGGCCCTGGAGGGCGAACTTGCGCACCTCGGCGATGGACCGGGGGCCGTACGGGGCCCGTGCGGTGTCGCCGAGGTACACGAAATCTTCGTTGGGCAACTGATCGACCAGGGACCGCATCACCGTGAGACCGCCGAATCCGGAGTCGAAGACGCCGATGGGCAGGTCGATCTGGTTGGTCACGAGCCGTGAGTCTAGCCGGTGGGACCCGACGAGCCTCAGTTTGGCCCCTCGGGCTGGATCCCCCAGCTATGTGGGCGCGCGGGCCTCGCCACATACGCGAGCCCCGCACATCCCCGTAGTCGAAGAATTGCATCCTCTTGCCTTGGGCCACACGCTTCAGCCCCTGAGCCACCTTCAGGGTATGGGTCTGCCGTGGATGCGCGCGCCGGGTCACGAAGTTTTCCACAGGCGGGTTCTCGTGTGCGGGGAGGCACCCCTCGGATGGGAGCCTCAAGGGCATGGACGAATTCGGCGTGTACTCCATCCATGAGCTGCGTGACGGCGGGATGACCGAGGACGAGATCAAGGAGCTCGCAGTCAGCGAACGCCTGACACGGCTCGGACGCGGTTGGTACGCGCAGGGCCCGCTGGCGAACAGCGACGCGATCCGCGCCGTGAGGTTGGGCGGCAGGCTGGGCTGTCTCAGTGGGTGCAAGGCACACGGGCTCTGGGTGCCGCCCGACCCCAGCCTGCACGTCCTCTTGAATCCCGGCACGCGGCGGCCCGGCACGAAGCCGGGCGTGGAGTTTCACAGAGCGTCCGTCTCCTGTCCGACCGCCGTGACGCCCTTGGAGGAGTGCCTCAGCCAGGTGTTGCAGCGGCATGACCCCGAGACTGCCTTGATCGTGATGGAGTCGGCGCTCAACCTCAAGCTGCTGTCGGAGGCGGACATCCGCTCACTCATCGCTGCCGCTCCTGCCCGGCAACAGCGCAGGCTGCAGCACTTCATGCCCGGGGCACAGTCCGGGTCGGAGACCAGGATCAGGCTGTGGTTCCAGCGGCACAACGTGCCAGTGAAGCCGCAGGCACACATCCCCGGGGTCGGCCATGTCGACCTGCTCGTGGGCAACTCGTGGATCATCGAGGCCGACAGCCACGCCCACCACTCGTCCAGCTCCGCCCAAGAGGTGGATGGAGAGCGGGTCCTGACGGCACGGGAGTTGGGGTACGACACCGACAGGCTCACCTACGGACACATCTGGAACACATGGGACCGGACCATGCGGTTCCTGACCGGGCGCGTTGCCACCCGCAAGCATCTCCAGCCACCCGTCCCCCGCTGATCCGGACTCCCAGCTATGCAGGCGTGCGGGCCTCGCCATATGCGCGAGGCCCGCACACCCACGTAGCCGAAGGGTCGTCACCGGCCGGCGCGCCGGCCCGGACACGAAGCTCAGGCTGTGAGGGGTTCGAAGCGGGCCTGGAAGAAGCGCAGGTAGCGCGGCTCGTAGACCATCTTCAAGCCTCGCACGGAGTCGCGGTGGTCGAAGCAGGCCTTGACCGATTCGGCCACCACGTCCATGTGCGCCTGGGTGTAGACCCGCCGCGGGATGGTCAGCCGGGTCAGCTCGAGCTTGGGCCGGTGGTTCTCCCCCGTCACCGCGTCGCGACCGGCGGAGACGATGCCTCGCTCCATCGAGCGGATGCCCGACTCCAGGTACAGCTCGGCCGCCAGGGTCTGGGCCGGGTACTGGTCCTGGTCGAGGTGCGGGTAGAAGTCACGCGCGTCGAGGAAGATCGCGTGCCCACCGACCGGCTTGACGAACGGGATCCCCCACTGCTCCAGCAACATGCCCAGGTAGCGGACCTGGCCCACGCGGCTCTTCATGTAGTCGTCGTCCAGGGCCTCGCGGATGCCGATGGCCATTGCCTCCATGTCGCGGCCGGCCATGCCGCCGTAGGTGTGGAGCCCCTCGTAGACGACCACGAGGTTGCGGGCCTCCTCGTACAGGTCGCGGTCGTTGGTGCTGAGCCAGCCGCCGATGTTGACCAGCGGGTCCTTCTTGCCGGACATGGTGGCGCCGTCGCTGTAGGAGCAGAACTCCCGCAGGATGTCGGTGATCGGCTCGCCGGCGTACCCCTCCTCGCGTTCCTGGATGAACAATGCGTTCTCCATCGCCCGGGTGGCGTCCAGGTAGATGGGGATGCCGTGCCGGCTGGTCAGCTCCCGGACGGCGCGCAGGTTCGCCATGGAGATCGGCTGGCCCCCGGCCATGTTGACGGTGGCGGCGACGCAGACGTAGGGGATCCTGTCGGCGCCCACCTCGTCGATGAGGGCCGCGAGCTTGTCGATGTCGACGTTGCCCTTGAACGGGTGCAGCGAGTGCGAGTCGTGCGCCTCGTCGATGATGACGTCGTGGAAGGTCGCGCCCGCGTGCTCCTGGTGGAACCGCGTCGTCGTGAAGTACATGTTGCCCGGCACGTGGCTGCCCGGCGTGATGAGGCTCTGGGAGAGCAGGTTCTCCGCGCCGCGGCCTTGATGGGTGGGCACGAGGTACTTCCAGCCGTAGCATTCGCGCACCGTCTCCTCGAGCCGGTAGAAGTTCTCGCTGCCCGCGTAGGCCTCGTCGCCGAGCATGATGCCGGCCCACTGCCTGTCGCTCATGGCGTTGGTGCCGGAGTCGGTCAGCAGGTCGATGTAGACGTCGCGCGAACGCAACAGGAAGGTGTTGAAGCCCGCCTCGGCGAGCGCCTGTTCCCGCTCCTCACGGGTGGTCATGTGCAGCGGCTCGACCATCTTGATGCGGTAGGGCTCTGCCCAGCTGCGACGGTCCTGCTGCTGTCCCATGGTGTGCAGGGACTGGTGGGTGTGGTTTGACATGGGTGTCCTTCACCGGTGTCACTTCCGTGGGCCGGCGCGCAGCCTCGCGTCTGCCGGGCACGGGGGGCGTTGGTGGCTTTCCCCTGCCGACGATCCTAAACGTCCGGGTCGTCGAGTGGGTCGAAGTCGTCCGGGTCGTAGCTCGACCCCGTGCGCAGGCACCGCTCCCTGGAGTCGATGAGGTCTTCCAGGATGTAGCCGAGCCACTCCACGAGGTCTGCCAGCTCGGGGTTCGACGACAGGACCGCCGACGTGGGCATGGCGAGCCGCTCGGTGCCGGCCAGTTCAGCCCACCAGAACAGCCGCAGGGCGCCGATGGTCTTCGCCCACGCGTCGACATCCGCCAGCCGCACCGGGATGTAGTCCTGGTAGGCGTCGAGGTTGGCTGCCACGACGCCGGCCGCCTCGATCCGTGCCCGCGTCTGCGAATGGATCGAGTCGCGCCAGAACTCGTCGGCGTCCTTGGCCGCCGACAGCGCCGCAGGGAACAGGCGCGCGAGGCGCGGGTTGGCGAGCATGCGGTTGGTGGGGTCGTCGGCCATGTCGGCGACGATCTGCTCGAACGCGTCCCCGGTCTCGGGCGGCAGCAGTTCACGGAGGTGCTGGACATAGAACTTCACCATCGCGGCCAGGCCCTTGTCGCGGCCGTCCGCGCCGTCGAACTCCCAGACGATGTCCTCGGGTTGCAGGGTCACGACTGCTCCATCGTGGCCCACAGGTTGTAGGCCTGCATCGCGAGCACGTCGCGCTCCATCGCCTCACGGTTGCCGGTGGAGACCACCGCCTTGCCCTCGTGGTGCACGCGCAGCATGAGCTCCTCAGCCTTCTCCAGGGGGTACTTGAAGTACTCCTGGAAGACGTAGGTGACGTAGCTCATCAGGTTGACCGGGTCGTCCCACACGATGGTGACCCACGGCGACGCATTCTCCAACGTCTCCACGGGTTGCTCGACGACCTCAACCCCTCCTGCTGGTGCTTGGCTCATGGCCCCTACTCTGCCACTACGCTGAAGCGCATGACCACAGCCCTGCTGACCGATCATTACGAGCTGACGATGGTGCAGGCCGCGATGAAGGCCGGCACCGCTCAGCGGCGCAGCCTGTTCGACCTGTTCACCCGTCGGCTGCCTGAGGGCCGCCGCTACGGCGTCGTCGCCGGACTGGGCCGAGCCATCGAGGCGATCGACAACTTCCGCTTCGGCGACGAGGAGATCGCCTTCCTCCTCACGAACGACATCATCCACGACGAGCTGGCGGAATACCTTGCCAACTACCGCTTCACCGGCGACATCTGGGGCTACCCGGAGGGCGAGGTCTACTTCCCCGGCTCGCCCGTCCTGTCGGTCGAGGGCACGTTCGCCGAGGCGTGCATCCTGGAGACGGTGCTGCTCAGCATCTACAACCACGACTCAGCCATCGCCGCGGCCGCCTCCCGCATGACCGCCATGGATGGGGGCCGCTCCTGCGTCGAGATGGGCGCACGCCGCACGCAGGAACGCTCCGCCGTCGCCGCTGCCCGCGCCGCCTACGTGGCGGGCTTCACGTCGACGTCGAACCTCGAGGCCGGGCGCACCTACGGCATCCCGACGATCGGCACAGCCGCGCACTCGTTCACGCTGCTGCACGACACGGAGGAGGACGCGTTCCGCGCCCAGATCGCCGCGCTCGGCGAGAACACGACGCTGCTGGTGGACACCTACGACGTCGAGGCCGCCATCCGCCTGGGCGTCGAGCTGACCGACGGCAGGCTGGGCGCGATCCGCCTCGCCTCGGGCGACCTCGCCATCATGGCCCGTCAGGCACGCGACCTCCTCGACGACCTGGGCGCCACCAGCACGAAGATCATGGTCACCTCCGACCTCGACGAGTGGCAGATCGCCCTGCTGCAGGGCTCGCCCGTCGACGGCTACGGCGTCGGCACGTCCCTGGTTACGGGTTCCGGCCACCCCACCTGTGGCTTCGTCTACAAGCTCGTCGCCCGTGCCGAGTCCGAGGAGCCCGACGCCCCATGGGTGCCGGTGGGCAAGAAGTCGAAGGGCAAGAACACCCTGGGCGGCCGCAAGTTCGCCATGCGCCGCCTCGGCGCCGACGGGCGCGCCGAGACCGAGGTCATCGGCCTGGGCACTCCCCCGGCCAATGACGGCAACGACCGCGAGCTGTTGGTGCCCATCTACCGCGGCGGTGAGCTGGTGTACACGGCCACTCTCGACGACGCGCGTCGCCGCCACCAGGAGTCGCTCGCGGAACTGCCACTGTCGGCCCGGCGGATCTCCAAGGGTGACCCGGCGCTCGAGACGCTGATCCTCGACGCCGAGGGTGACGAGACGACGAACCCCTACCAGGCCGCGCCGATCGTCACGAACATCTGACCGGCGCCGGCTCCAGCGTCAGCGGGCGGCGCCCACGGCGTCGTTGGAACCACGGACGGCGTCCGTGGCGTCCTGGCCGGCGTTGATCACCTCGCCGACACCGCCCGGCATCGACAGCCCCGGCACGCCAGTGACGGCGCTGACGCCGTCGAGCCCGACGTTGCCGGCGAGGTTCGTCGGGATCTTGATGGGTGCGGCCAGCGCGGTGAGGACCGCCTTGTCGACCAGCCCGGCTCCCTTCTTGGCCTTCTCGATGGCCAGGAAGAGCTCGCGGATGGCCTTGAGCACCTGCGCCACCTTCTTCATGATCGCCTCGATCTGCTTCAGCGTCCGGGCCAGTGCCTGCAGCACCTTGGCCGCCCGCTCGACGCCGCGCAGGACCTGGGCCAGGGCCTGGGCGCCCTTCGCGAGGTTGGCCGCCACCCAGGCGACTGCAGAGGCACCCAGCGTGAACACGGCCAGCGCGGCGGCGACTGCCAGCGAGGACACGAGGAACTCGATGACCCCGCGGATGATGTCGAGGATGAGGTTGGCGCAGCTGACGCTGGTCTCGGCGGCGGCCTTGAGGATCTCCTGCGTCTGGGAGATGGCCGGTGCCAGCGACTCCAGGTTCTGGCTCAGCTGCTGCATCTTGGCGTCGAAGGCGTCGCGCGCCCGGCCCTCCCACATCGCGATGCCGGCACGGGTGGACTCGACCTCCGCGGCGAGCTGCTCGACGCGGCGGGCGATGGCGTCATAGGTGGGCGCCTGGGCGGCAACCTTGTCCGGATCACCCGTGATCCAGCGCAGCGCCTCGGACGTCTTCTCGTACGGCCATTCGAGGACCTGCCGTACGGGGCCGGGGCACTGCTGGTACCAGCTGTCGAGGCTGTTGTTGTACTGGTTCACGTCATGCCTCCCCGAAGAACTCGTTGATGGCCTCGGTGGCCGCGGCCTCGATGGCCTCGTAGGACTCGGCGCACAGGTGGAGGCCGTCGGAGGTCTGCTGCAGCACCGCCACCAGCTCGTCGAGCGCGGTCCCGCACTCCGCGGTGTGGTCTTGGAACGCCTCGAAGATCCGCGTCTGCAACCACGGGACGCGTCCGAAATCCGCCTGGGTCAGCTGCACCGAGTCCAACGCGGACACCTGGTCCTGCGCAGTCGCGTGGAGGCCCTGGAAGGAGTCGCCCGCGCTGCTGAGTTCCGGATAGCTCACCTTGTAATCGGTCACCGGCACAACTTACGGCACGAGCCGGTTCACCCCCACCCGTGCTTGAATGCATGCCATGGATTTCCCCCACGAGGCACTCGACACCCCGCAGCTGCGCGAACTGATGGCGTTGGCGGAGGCCCGCTACACGGGTCATGACACGCTGGGCGCTGCCACTGCCGTGGTCGACGGCGGGCTGACGGTGCTCTCGGCGGACCCCGGCCCCGTGGAGCGGCCCGCCCAGGCCGGCACCGCCCTCACCGAGGCACTCAACGACGCGCTCGCCCGAGCCGAACGCGACATCGAGGCACGCATCATGTCCGGGTCCCTGCTCTCGCCGCAGCTGAAGGCAGCGATGGCGGACGGTTCCCTCACCTCCGAGGAGTACCGGCCCGCGGCAGAGTTGATGCGCACGTTCGAGGGCGCCTCCGACGACGGCCGCGTCGTCATCGCGGTCGATGCGCGGACTCGCCGGGTGACCGCCGTGTACGTGCAGGACCTGGCTGCGGAGTCGCTCGGGCAGGTGCCCGTCGCCGCGAACCGCGCCCTGGCCGCCTCGCAGGTGGGGCGTGACGGTGCGGAACCGCTCAACGAGAAGTTCGACAAGCTCATGGCCCACTTCGAGGCAGACATGACCGCCCTCGAGGGCCGGCTGGCCGCCGTCGACGACCAGTTGGAGGAACTGCTGCGCAGGCTGGGCTAGTTCGGCAGCCCCACGAGCCCCCGCCAGTCGGCGGCGAGCTTCTTCGCGGCACCCCAGAACACGAGGCCGGCCACCAGGCGCAGGAGCGAGCCGTCGGTCATCGTGACCCGAATGCGCCCGTGCTGCCCCAGCCGCGGGTCGTGCCGGATCTCGGCCAGGGCGGCCAACGGCCACGCTCCCGTGAGGGTCGCCTCGTCGACCCCGATGTCCAGGGCGAGCAACCGCCGGTCCGTCAGCACCAGGTGGTTGCCTCGCCGGAAGGCCCGCACGGCCTCGGCCGCCGTCGACACCGGCGAGCCCAGGAGCGTGACGCCACTGATCAGCGACTCGGCCGCCCGGTTCCACTTCGGCACCGTCAGCCCGTCGATGACGTCGAACGTGACGACGTTGTCCTCCGTCCCGGTGATCTCGCGGCCTTCGAAGTACGACACCTGGGTGGCCGCCACGGCGCTCTCCCCCGGTTCCAGCACGGGCTCGACCTGCTCGCGGTAGATCTTCAACGAGTCGAGGAAGCTCATGCCCACCTCGAGTCCGGCTGGCTGTCGAAGCCGTTCATCACGGCCGCCAGCCGACGGGGCAGCTCGGCCTGGAAGATCTCGGCGAGGTCCAGCCGTCGACCGGTCTGGTCACCCAGCGGCACGCGCCAGTTCGGGTACTCGTTCACGGTGCCGGGCTGGTTCTGCGCCCTGCGCTCCCCCACTGCGTCGGTCAAGCCTGCGAGCAGCACCTTCGACGGCGTCCGCAGCAGGAACTTGTGCAGCGCCAGCATCACCTCGACGGGGTCGTCGGCGTGGGCGGGGTCCAGCAGCCCGTCGGCGACCAGCTTGCCCAGCCAGTCGGCCTGTTCCCGCTGAGCCGAGGCCAGTTCGGATTCCAGCGGCTCGGTGAGCAGCCCCAGGTCGTGGCGGAGCCGCACGTGGTCGCCTGCGAGGTACCCGAGCGTCGGCGGCAGGTCGTGCGTGGTGACCGAGGCCATGCAGTACTCGCGCCACCACTGCGCGTCGAGGGGTTCGCCCTGCATGCCGGACTCGAACCACAGCACTGAGGTGCCGAGCAGCCCGCGCCGCGACAGGTAGTCGCGCACCCAGGGCTCCACCGTGCCGAGGTCCTCGCCGACGACGAGGGCTTGGGCGCGCTGTGCCTCCAGCGCGAGGATGCCGATCATGGCCTCGTGGTTGTTGCGCACGTAGGTGCCCGCCGTCGGCCCGAGGCCCTGGGGCACCCACCACAGCCGGAACATGCCGATGATGTGGTCCACGCGGAGGCCGCCGACGCGTCGCAGCGCCGCGGAGACCATCGCGCGGAACGGTTCGTAGGCCAGTTCCTGCAGCTTGTCCGGCCGCCACGGGGGCTGTCCCCAGTCCTGGCCGGACTGGTTGTACTGGTCTGGCGGGGCACCGACGCTCATGCCCTGCGCGAAGACGTCGGGCATCATCCACGTCTCGGCACCGTAGCGGTGCACCCCGACGGCGAGGTCGGTGACGATGCCCACCGGCATGCCGACCTCCTCGGCCACCGTCTGCGCGGCCGAGACCTGCGACTGGGCCACCCACTGCAGCCATTCGAAGAAGTCCACCTCCGCCGCGTGCGCCTCGGCGAACTCGGCGACGGCCGGGGACGTCGGCGAGCGGTACTCCTCGGGCCAGTCGAGCCAGTACTGCCCCAGCTCGAGCGTCAACGCGCTCCACAGCGCGAAGAACCGCAGGCCCACGCCCTCACGGCTGCGGAAGTCCTGGTAGGCGATGTGCCGCGCCGGCCGCATGCCTGCGGCGTGGATGAGGCGCAGGGCCTGCAGCTTGAGCGGCCAGATGGCGTTGCGGTCCACGATCCCGGACGCGTCGGCGGCGGCCTGCGCCTCCCGGAGGAGGGCCTTGACCTGCTTGCGCTCGTCCTTGCCCAGGGTGGCGTACTCCGGCACGGATTCCGGGTGGATGTAGATGGGGTTGATGAACCGGCGGCTGGCGGGCAGGTAGGGCGACGGCTCGATGGGCGGCGCGGGCTCGGCCGCGTGCAGCGGGTTGATCAGGACGTAGCCGGCGAACTGCCGGGTGCCTGACCAGGTGATGAGGTCTGCCAGGTCACCCAGGTCGCCGATGCCCCAGGAACGCTCCGACGTCACCGAGTACAGCTGCGTGCCGTAGCCCCAGATCCGCTCGCCGCGCATCCGGTTGGGGAAGCCGACGAAGCCGGGCGTCACGATGAGCGAGGCGTGGTGGGTGCCCGCGACGGTGCGCGCGACCACCTGGTGGTAGCCGGTGGGCAGGTCGTCGCCCAGCCAGAACGTGGCCTCACCGATGGGGGCGCCGTCGACCCAGCGGTCAGGCGTGCTGTTCTCCGCCTGCCACGCGGGCCGGGTCTCGCCCGACTCCAGCCGCACGTAGACCTCCACGGACGTGCCGGAGGGCACGTGCACGTCGACGTGGACGCCCTGGCCCTCCTCCACGACGGTGCACGCAGGCAGCGGGCGGCGCCACAGCTCGTCGTCCAGGCGCACGAGCGCCGCATCCGCAGCCTCGGGCGTGGCGGCGTCGATCTCGAAGGCCTTCAGCACCCGGATGATGGTCTCGGCCGGAATGGCCTGGTGGCGGCCCTTCCAGTCCCAGAACTCCTGGGCGATGCCGAATCGCTCTGCCAGCCGCGCCAGCCCGGGGTACACGTCGCTCACCGGCACGAGCCTAACGAACCTTCAGGACCACGGTGCGCGCCACGTAGTCGGCGATGGTCTGCTTGCGCGGCGTGAAGGCGGCGAACAGGCCGTTGATGATGCCCACGAGCGACAGGGCATACAGCACGGGCGAGGCGATCGAGCGCAGGATGATCTGCCCCCAGCCGAGCTTCTCGTCGGGGTTCGACGCGGGCACGGTGCGCGCGCCGATGGCCAGCTGGCCGACGGTGGCGCTCTTCCACGCGTACATGAGGATGCGGTACACGATCCACACGATGACCTGGATGATCGACAACTGCACGATCGCGTCGTCGAACGCGGGGGGCAGCTCCGGCGGGGCGGCCGTCTGGCTCTCCGACCAGATCAGGAGATCGCGGAACCACTGCTCGAGTGCCCCGCTCGCACGGTCGGTGACACCGGTCATCATGCCGATCAGCCAGTTGGGGATCATGATGACGAAACCGTCGATGACGTAGCCCAGGAACCGCCACCAGAAACCCGCCGGGCGTGGGAGCTGCTGCGCGCCGTAGCCGGGGTAGGCCTGCATGCCGTACTGCTGCTGGCCGTAGGGCTGCTGCCCGTACTGCTGGTAGGGCTGCTGCCCGTAGCCCGGCTGCTCGCCGTACGGCTGCTGGCTGTACTGCTGCTGCGACTGCGCGTAGCCGTGCCCCGACGGCGGGCTGGCGTAGGACTGCGGCGCGGCGAAGCCCGCGTCGGGGGCGGAGGAGGGGGATGCACCCGCGGGGGCCTCGGGGGCCGCCTTGTCCCGTGTCGACTGCGACCAGGCGACACCGTCCCAGAACCTCTCACCCCCGCTTCCTGCGGGATCGGGGTACCAACCAGCGGGCGGCTGCTGCGGCGAGTTCGTCATGGTCCCAAGGATGCCAGAGATCAGGAGACTTCCCGGTTCGTGCGGTTATGGGGGAGAATGCGTAACGCAATGGAGATGATCGGGCGCTACAGGATCACCGGACGTATCGGGTCCGGGTCCTTCGCGACGGTCTACCGAGGCCAGGACGACACCCTCGACGTGCCGGTGGCGGTCAAGGTGCTGGCGGACAACTGGGCCACCAACGACGACGTGCGCGCCCGCTTCCTGGCTGAGGCCCGCCTGCTGCGTCGCCTCTCCGACGAGCGCATCGTGCGCGTCTACGACATCGGCACCACGGACCGTGGCCAGCCCTACTTCGTCATGGACCTCGCCAACGGGGGCTCCCTGGAGCAGCTGCGCAAGCGCATGGTGGCCCCCGGCCTGGCGCTGCGGCTGTGCGCCGAGGCCGCCCGCGCGCTCGAGGTGCTGCACCGCAACCAGTTGGTGCACCGCGACATCACGCCCGGCAACATCCTGCTCACGAACTCCCCCACCGGCGTGCGCGTCATGCTGGCAGACCTCGGGGTGGCGAAGTCGCTGCTCGACGAGTACCGCGACACCATGACCGCCGGCACCCCCGCCTACATGGCGCTCGAGCAGGCGAACTCCACCCAGTTGGACCAGCGCTCCGACATCTACTCGCTCGCCTGCGTCACCTACGCCCTCCTGACGGGCCGGCCGCCGTTCCCCGTCAAGACCCTGGCGGAGCTGCTGAGCCGCAACCACAGCATCGGCCCCGCGCCCATCGCGGACCAGATCGGGGCGCCGGAGCTGCTGGACCAGCTGATGGCGTCGGCGCTCTCCCCAGACCCCAACCGCCGACCCCAGACGGCCGCCCAGTTCGCCGAGGTCCTCGACCGCCTGGCGGACCAGTTGCCGGGCGGCGAGTCCTACCAGCCGCGCCCCATCACCTCGACGGCGAGCGCGGCCATCGGCCAGCTGCCCGCAGCGCCGCAGCCCATCGGCGTGCTCATCAGCGGCGGGCGGCAGGGCGGCGGCAGCCTCCCCTCGCGCAGCGAGACCCCGGTTTCGATGCTCGACAACTACATCGGCCGCGGCCGCTACGCGCCGAAGAAGTCGACGGAGACGCACTCCCCCTGGTTCTACGTGTGGGTCACCGGCTCGGCGCTGCTCCTGCTGGCGCTGACGATCTGGCTGACGGTCTACGTGCTGACGCGCTGAGCGTGCAGCTCGTTCGGGAGGTGGCCGATCCGCCTGCTGACCCCGACGGCGAGGACGGCCAGCAGCAGCACGGCGGCCAGCGACATCGCATAGCTCAGCTTCTGCGGCTCGACGAACAGCAGCGCCGTGTAGATCCCGCCGGCCAGCGCGGTGACCACGGAGTTGCCCACTGACTCGGCCACCTGCAGCGACGACTGGTGCCGCCCCTGCTCGAACTGCGACGACAGCCCCATCACCGCCACCGAACTGCTGGGCATGGTCAGGCCCATCCCCAGCCCGGCGACCACCCAGCCAGCCAGGCCGGCCACGAGCGGCAACTGCGGGAACCACGCGAAGGCCGCCAGGGTGGCGATGCCGACGGACGACAACACTGCACCGAGCGTGATGAACGCGTCACGACCGAGCGGCATCCAGCGCTGCGCCTGCACCCAGGAGCCGGTGGTCCACCCCAGGCTGCCGACGGTCAGCGCCAATCCCACCTGGAACGGCGTGTAGCCGCGAAGGTCCTGCAGCGTGACTAGGACGATGGTCTCCGCCGCGAAGAAGGCACCGGCCTGCAGGGCCCGGGACGCGACGATGCTCGGGATGCCCGGCCCGATGCCCCGTGCCCTGGGGGCGATGATGCGCCGCAACCCCCACGCCAGCGCGGCCGCCCCGGCGGCCGCCGACACCCAGCGCCAGGGCCCCAGCGGCTGACCGGCCAGCAGGATGAACGACGGCGCCAGCGTCACCGCGAGCGTCGCCGCGACGGGCACCGGCGGCACGTCACCGTCGCCCTGGAACCCCGCCTGGACGCGGCGCAGCCCCGGCAGGGTCATCGCGAACGCGAGCACCATCAGCGGCACCATCACCGCGAACACCAGCCGCCAACTGGACAGCGTCAGCCACGCCGCCACGGGCGGGCCGACGAAGGCGGGCAGCAGCCAGCAGAACGACACGAGCGCCATCACCCTGGGCCGTTCCTCCGCGCGGAAGCCGTGCGCCACGATGACCATCAACGTCAGGTTCAGCGCACCGGCGCCCAGGCCCTGCACCACGCGGGCCACGAGCAGCACCCACACCGACGGCGCGAGCCAGCCCATGACCAGGCCCAGGCCGAACAGCGCGAAGCCCACGTGGATGGGCAGCGACGGCCCGCGCACGTCGGTGACCCGGCCGGCGACGATGACCGCCAGCAACATGCCGGAGACGAACGTGGTGAAGGCCCAGGGGTAGAGCGCGACCGCGTCGAGGTCGCGCATCACGGTGGGCAACGCCGTCGCGATCCCGATGGCCTGGAAGGCGACCGCGAAGACGCTCAGCATGATCCCCACGATCAGCGCCCGCCGTCCGTGCGTCATGAAAACCTCCTTGGCCGGGGCCCATTGTGCCGCACGACCATCAGCGCCCCGACGTAGAATCGGGCGCATGAGTGAACTGGCCCCCGGATCCCAGACAGTTGTTGACGAGCGCACGGAGCTGTTCGAGGACGGCGACCAGGACCGCTTCTCGCACTACGTGCCCAAGGACAAGCTGATGAAGGCCATGGTGACCGGCACGCCCGTCGTCGCCCTGTGCGGCAAGGTGTGGGTGCCCACCAAGAACCCCGACAAGTTCCCGGTGTGCCCGGAGTGCAAGGAGATCTGGGAAACCCTGAAGCCCCGGGAGTGAGGCCCACCGCAGCCAGGTGACGGCCCTCGGTGATGACCCACCCCGGGGGCCGCGCGTCAGTAGCGGTAGTGCTCCGACTTGAACGGGCCCTCGACGGGCACGCCCAGGTACTCAGCCTGCTTGGCGCTCAGCTCGGTGAGCTTCACGCCCAGCGACGCGAGGTGCAGCCGGGCGACCTCCTCGTCCAGGTGCTTCGGCAGCACGTAGACGCCCACCGGGTACTCGGAGTGCTTGGTGAACAGCTCGATCTGCGCCAGCACCTGGTTGGTGAACGAGTTGCTCATCACGAACGACGGGTGCCCGGTGGCGTTGCCCAGGTTCAGCAGGCGCCCCTCGGACAGCACGATGATGGAGTGGCCGTCGTCGAAGCGCCACTCGTGCACCTGCGGCTTGATCTCGATCCTGGTGACGTCCGTGCGCTGCTCGAGGCCGGCCATGTCGATCTCGTTGTCGAAGTGGCCGATGTTGCCGACGATGGCCTGGTGCTTCATCCTGGCCATCTGCTCGTGCGAGATGACGTTGAGGCACCCGGTGGCGGTGACGAAGATGTCGGCGGTGGCCACGACGTCGTCGAGCGTGGTGACCTGGTAGCCGTCCATCGCGGCCTGCAGCGCGCAGATGGGGTCCACCTCGGTCACGATCACGCGGGCGCCTTGTCCGCGCAGCGACTCCGCGCAGCCCTTGCCGACGTCGCCGTAGCCGCACACGACGGCGACCTTGCCGCCGATCAGCACGTCGGTGGCGCGGTTGATTCCGTCGATGAGCGAGTGGCGGCAGCCGTACTTGTTGTCGAACTTCGACTTGGTCACCGAGTCGTTGACGTTGATGGCCGGGAACAGCAGCGTGCCGTGCTTCGACATCTCGTACAGGCGGTGCACGCCGGTGGTGGTCTCCTCCGTCACGCCCTGGATCGACGCGGCCATGGCCTCCCAGTCGACCTTGCCGAAGGCGTCGCGCAGCGTCTGCTTCACGACGCGGAACTCGTGCGAGTCGTCGTCGGCGTCGGCCGGGGCCTCGCCCGCGCGCTGTGCCGCGACGCCCTGGTGGACGAGCAGCGTGGCGTCGCCACCGTCGTCGAGGATCATGTTGGGGTGCTGCCCGTCGGGCCAGTCGAGGATCTGGCGGGTGCACCACCAGTACTCCTCCAGCGTCTCGCCCTTCCACGCGAACACCGGGACGCCCTGCGGGTCCTCCGGGGTGCCGTGGGGGCCGACGGCGATCGCCGCGGCGGCGTGGTCCTGGGTGGAGAAGATGTTGCACGAGGCCCACCGGACGTCGGCGCCCAGCGCCACGAGCGTCTCGATCAGGACGGCCGTCTGGACGGTCATGTGCAGCGAACCGGCGATCCGGGCGCCCTTCAGCGGCTTGGAGTCACCGAAGCGCTGCCGCATGGCCATGAGGCCGGGCATCTCATGCTCGGCGAGGGTGATCTCCTTGCGGCCGAAGTCGGCCAGGGACAGGTCAGCTACACGAAAATCCACGCGGCACACTCTACCCGGCCACGCCTGATTCCCTCAGTCCGTCAGCGAGGCCACGTGCGCGAGCGCCAGGTCGTAACCGCCCACGCCACAACCGATGATGATGCCGGCCGCCTTGGCCGACAGCACGCTGTGCTGGCGGAACTCCTCGCGGGCGTGCACGTTGGAGATGTGCACCTCCACGTAGGTGGTGAGCGCGGCCGCGTCCGCGACGGCGTAGGAGTAGTGCGTCCAGGCGCCGGCGTTGAGGACGACGGGGACCCCACCGTCGGCGGCCTCGTGCAGCCACTCGATCATCTGGCCCTCGTGCTCCGTCTGACGTACGTCGACGTCGAGGCCCATGCCGCGACCGGTCTCGACGAGGTGCCCGGCGAGCCCGGCGTACGTGACGCCGCCGTAGATCTCCGGCTGACGGGTACCGAGCCGACCCAGGTTGGGGCCGTTGAGGACGAGGACCTTGCGCATGCATTGAGGGTATCGGGAAGTTGCATCCGCGAAGGGCGGCAGGGTTCAACTCAGGCCGAGGAAGCGTTCCAGGAAGCTGCCCAGGCGAGCGAGCACCCGCGCCTTCCTTGCGGCGTGGTGACCACCATCCGGGGCGAATCGCGAGGCCGGCGGGAGGATGCGTGTGATCGACGTACCGCTGGTCTGAAGCGTCCCATCGACCAAGGCGTGCCGGACGTACTCCCGGGTCTCGGCGGGCTTGAGTCGTTCGTCGTCGATGATCGTCTGGAGTTCCTCCTCCCGACGCCGGTGAATGTACGCCTGCCATTCGGAATCGAGGTCGCCGTGGGATGACACGGAATCCACGAACTCCTCGATGAGGTCCTTCTTGCTGCGCAGGGACGGGGACGCGTCGACGGCGCGGGTGATGGTTGCGCGCAGTTCCTTGTCGTCGCCGTCGCCTCGTTGCTGCCGGTACTGCTCGACCAGCATGAGGATGTAGTCGACGTTGATCTCCACCTGCTTGACGAGCTCGATCTCGAACACCACATCGTCGTTGATGCCCTCGCGCTCGGCGACTGCATTCGCGCGGTACTGGGCGTGCAGGTCGAGGTAGCGGCTGCGGTAGTCCTGGCTCTGCCGCTCGGTCAGCAACTGGTCTCCGGCGAAATCGTCGAATGCGGTCAGGATGTTGGTCAGGCGGAGGATGGCGCCGAACAGGCCGATGAACGCCTTCTCCTCGCCCTCGCCGATCAGTTGCTGGTGCAACGGGAAGCGGTCCAGCAATTCGGTGACCTTCTCGGAATATTCCGCGTGGTAGTCCGCGTAGGGCTTCAGGAGGACGATGCCGCGGGCGTCGCGGTTACCGAAGAGCGCGATGGCGTCGTTGGTCTGCTGCTCCAGGTCCCGGAACGACACGATGTTGCCGTAGGTCTTGACCGAGTTGAGGATTCGGTTGGTGCGGGAGTAGGCCTGGATGAGGCCGTGGGCGCGCAGGTTCTTGTCAACGAACAGCGTGTTGAGGGTGGTGGCGTCGAAGCCGGTGAGGAACATGTTGACGACGATCACCAGGTCGATGTCGCGGTTCTTCAGCCGCATCGACAGGTCCTTGTAGTAGTTCTCGAACCGCTGGGCCGAGGTGTCGAAGCTGGTGCCGAAGAGGTCGTTGTAGTCTTGGATGGCGTCTTCGAGGAAGTCGCGCGCCGACGCGTCGAGGCCGTAGGTGTCGAAGCCCTCCTCGTCGAGGACGCTGTCGTCGAGGGCTTCGTTCGCGGCGTAGGAGTAGATCAGGCCGATCTTCAGCTGTTGATCCGAGGGGAGGTCCTGTTGCTGGAGGTGGAACTGGTTGTAGTAGCGGCGGGCCGCTTCGATCGATGCTGTGGCGAAGATCGCGTTGAAGCCTCGCACGCGTTTGGCGCCCAGCGTGTAGGCCTGCGACCGCTTCGTCTTCTGGTCGAAGTGCTCCAGCGTGTAGGCCACGATCTTGGAGATCCGCTCGGGGGCGAGCAGGGCACGCTCGGTGTCGATGGCCGATACCTGCTTGTCGACGACCTGCCCCACCTGCACCGTGTTGACGTAATCGATGCGGAACGGCAGCACGTTCTTGTCGGTGATCGCGTCGACGACTGTGTAGGTGTGTAGCTTCTCGCCGAAGGCCTGCTCAGTGGTCCGGAGCTGGGGGTTGCCACCGGTGCCGGAGTTGGCAGCGAAGATCGGGGTGCCGGTGAACCCGAAGAGGTGGTAGCGCTTGAACGCCCGGGTGATGGCGGTGTGCATGTCGCCGAACTGGGAGCGGTGGCACTCGTCGAAGATGATCACCACGTGGCCGGTGTAGATCTCGTGGCCCTTGTTCGCCGCGATGAACGTCGCCAGCTTCTGGATGGTGGTGATGATGATCCGCGCCGACGGATCCTCCAACTGTCGCTTCAACACTGCCGTCGAGGTGTTGGAGTTGGCCGCGCCCTTCTGGAACCGGTCGTACTCGCGCATGGTCTGGTAGTCCAGATCCTTGCGGTCTACGACGAACAGCACCTTCTCCACGCCGGGCATCCGGGTGGCGAGTTGGGCGGCCTTGAAGCTGGTCAGCGTCTTGCCCGAGCCGGTGGTGTGCCACACGTAGCCGCCCGCGTCGAGGGTGCCGAGCTTCTTGTAGTTGGTGGCGATCTGAATCTTGCCCAGGATCCTCTCGGTGGCCACGATCTGGTAGGGCCGCATCACCAGGAGCAACCTGTCGGTGGTGAGCACGCAGTACCGGGTGAGGATGTTGAGAAGGGTGTGGCGGGCGAAGAACGTCTTGGCGAACGCCGTCAGGTCCTGGATGGGACGGTTGTTGGCGTCGGCCCACCATGAGGTGAACTCGAACGAGTTCGACGTCTTGCGGGTGCGCCGCGACCCGGAACTCTCGGCCACATGCTGGCGGCGGGTGGTGTTGGAGTAGTACTTGGTCAGGGTGCCGTTGGAGATCACGAAGAGCTGGACGTACTCGAACAGTCCTGACCCTGCCCAGAACGAGACGCGCTGGTAGCGGTTGATCTGGTTGAACGCTTCGCGGATGTCCACCCCGCGACGTTTCAGCTCCACATGCACGAGCGGCAGGCCGTTGACCAGGACGGTGACGTCGTAGCGGGTGGCGTGGTTTCCACCGCCCTCGCCCGTGCCGGTCTCGTACTGGTTGAGGACCTGCAGTGTGTTGTTGTGGATGTGCTCCTTGTCGATCAGCCGCACGTTCTTCGTCGACCCGTCGTTGCGACGCAGCAGCTTGACGTGGTCCTCCTGGATGCTGACGGTCTTGTCGACGATCCCCGCGTTGGCGCTGGAAACCTGCTCAGTGAAGAAGCGCTGCCATTCGTCGTCGGAGAACGTGATCTGGTTGAGCGCCTCCAGCTGGAGGCGCAGGTTCGTGATGAGGTCGGCCTCGCTGGTCACATGGAGGCGCTCGTAGGCCTGCGACTCGAGGGTCGCGATGAGTTCGCGTTCGAGGTCAGCCTCCGACTGGTAACCCGCCGCCGAGGAGGGCTCCGCCACGTACTCGGCGACGACTGTGCTCTCTGAGCTGACAGCGATCGGCTCGAAGTGCGTGGCAGGTCCGTGCTTCATCATCGTCGGTCTCCTAGAGGCTGTCGAAGTAGTCTTCGTCGAGGCGGAACAGGCTCACGGTCTGCTCCGCTTGCACGCCGACACGATGCGCAACCAGCAACTGTGCGAGACGGCGCCCGTCGATCAGTTCAATCCTGGCGTTGATGCGCTCGGCTTCCAGTCGCGCGCCCTGCGTGAAGCTCGACGTTGTGATGTAGACGCCGCGGTCGCCTTGCTTGCCCAGCAGGGCGCCAGCGAATTCGTGGATCTTCGGGCGATCGATGGGTCGGTCCACGGCGTACCGCTTGGCCTGCACGTAGATGCGGTCCAGCCCCAGCGGATCTTGGCTGATGATGCCATCGACACCCGCATCGCCGGTCACACTCGTGCGCTCCAGGCCACCGCTACGCCCGTACCCCATCGCCGCCAGTAGACGGATCACCAACTCCTCAAAACCGGTGGGCGACAGCGCCAACGCCGCCGACAACACCTCCCCCTCGACGGCGGCCCGGTTCGTGCGCACTGCCTGCTCCACGAGGTCGGCAGGGGTCGCCTCTGGCAACTCCACAGTCGCTGCCCGCGCGGCAGGCGTAGGGTGCTCGATGCTCTGGGAGGGCTGACGGGTGCGGTCGCGGAACTCGACGTACTGCGGGTACTTCTCCAGGACCCTCATGTCGATGCGGTCGGGGTTCTCAGCCAACGCTCGGCGACCGGCCTCCGTAATCCGAACCTGGCCACGACTCGGACGCTCCACCAGACCCGATTGCGCCAGGTAGGTCAACGCCCAGCCGACGCGGTTGTCCATCGTGCGCTGACGCCCGCTGGGCAACATCTCAGCACGCTCGTCAGCTGTGAGGTGGAAGGCGTCTGCCATCGCGTCCTTGACGTCGCGTGAGCGGCGCATCAGCCCGTCGTCGAGATGGCTCAGGACGGGACGCATCAGGCTCTGGAAGTCCGGGATCACTTCGCCTCCTCGAAGGTCAGCAGCTTGTCGCGGTAGTACTCGTACTGTCGACGGCGTGCAGCAAGCTCGGCAGGGAGACCGATGCTGAGGTCATTGAGGAGAGCATCGAAGGCATCCAGCGTCTCGACAATGCGCTCTTGGTCGTCCAGGGGGCGAAGCGCAATCGGGATCTTCGCGAGGTTTTCACCTGAGAGGCGTTTCACCTTGGCGCGCGCTACGTATTGCGCCTTCGCGTCGTGGAACGCGCTGGTCTGGGACCAGTACGACACGTACTTGGGGTTCAATGTGTGGCGGAATGTGAAGCAGTCATCGTGGACGGCTACAGGCTCATCACCGAGCCACGCGACAGCCTTACCTACGTCCTCGACCGTCTCACCCACCGCTGCGAACACGACGTCTCCCTTCCCAGCGAATCTCAGTTGAGGACGCAGTTCTGGCCGCACTGAGGTCTTGGCCTCGGCAGCCGAGACGCCGTAATGGGTGTAGATCTCGCCATAGTGGATAGAGCCGATCCCATGCTCGTCCACGCGGTCGTTCTTGGTGAAGCGCCTTCCTCTCACGAACGAGCCAACTGTCCCCAAGGGTTCAAAGGAAGTGGACCCTCGGATCAACAACTCGTCACGGAGATGGGCGTATTGAACCCGTCGCGCCTCCAGCTCCGCCTCCAGCTCCGCCTCCAGCTCAGTGAAATTATCCAGGATGCGGACGATCTCACGCTGCACCTCAAGCGGGGGTACCGGGACCACAATCTTTCCAAGGTCTGCCCCCGAAAGACGCCGAACCTTGGCTCCCGTAATGAACGGACGCTTCTGGACTTGGAAGCTCGTTGACGCAAGAAAATAGGAGACGAACTTAGGATCCATGCCGTGGCGGAAGATGAAGGCATCACCGCTCACGGCCGCCTCCATTTCACCCAGCCATGCGGTGGCCTTCCCAACGGCCGCGTCGTCTTCGCTGGTTGTGGCCAGGACGACATCGCCAGGCTTGGCCCTTCGGAGCCGGGCAGCCATATCCGGAGCCACAAACGACTTCGTAGTCGTGGTCCAGACTCCGTAAGTAGTATGGATCTGGCCGTAGTGGATCGCGGGGTGGCCCGACCCTTGCAGGTCGGACTTCTGCAGCCCCCCGCCCCGAACGAACTCGCCGACGCTGCCGAGGGGGCGGTGATCCACCCCTGTCGGGGACAACTCGGCGATCAGCCTGCTGAGCTGGCTCAACGTGACCCCTCCAGGTCGGCGACGATCTCGTCGATGGCTGTACGCAGCTCGTGCTGCCGGACGACGATGCGGGCGATCTCAGTGTTGAGTGCGCTGATGTCGATCTCCTCGCGGGTGTCTTCCTGCTGGACGTAGGAGGACACGGCAATGTTGTAGTCGTTGGCGGCGATCTCGTCGGCGCTGACGAGCTTGGCGTAGTGGGCCTCGTCGACGCGGTTGGCGAAGGCGTCGAGGATGCGCCGTTGGTGGGGGTCGGTGAGCTTGTTCTTGTTCCCGGCGCGGGTGAACTCGGCGGAGGCGTCGATGAACAGGATCTGGTTGTCGGTCTTCGACTTCTTCAGCACGATGATGCAGGTGGCGATGGTGGTGCCGAAGAACAGGTCCGGAGGGAGTTGGATGACGGTGTCGATGTAGTTGTTGTCGACGAGGTATTGGCGGATCTTGCGCTCGGCGCCGCCCCGGTAGAGGACTCCGGGGAACTCGACGATCGCGGCCGTGCCATTGACCGCCAGCCAGCTGAGGATGTGCATTGTGAAGGCGAGGTCGGCCTTCGACTTGGGTGCCAGCACCCCGGCGGGCGAGAAGCGCGGGTCGTTGATCAGGAGGGGGTTGGCGTCGCCGTCCCATCTGATGGAGTAGGGCGGGTTGGACACGATCGCTTCGAACGGCTCGTCGTCCCAATGCGCCGGGTCGGTGAGGGTGTCGCCGTGGGCGAGGTCGAACTTCTCGTAGTTGATGTCGTGGAGGAACATGTTGATGCGCGCCAGGTTGTAGGTGGTGAGGTTGATTTCCTGACCGTAGAACCCGTTGTGGACGTTGTCCTTGCCGAGCACCTTGGCGAACTTCAGCAGCAGCGATCCGGATCCGGCCGCGGGGTCGTAGACCTTGTTGACCGACGACTTGCCCACCACCGTGATGCGGGCCAGGAGTTCCGAGACTTCCTGCGGGGTGTAGAACTCGCCCCCAGACTTGCCGGCGCTGGAGGCGTACATGGTCATCAGGTACTCGTAGGCGTCACCGAACAGGTCGATGGTGTTGTCCTCGAAGTTGCCCAAGGGGAGGTCGCCGATGGCGTCGAGGAGCTTGACCAGCTTCTCGTTGCGCTTGGCGACGGTGGGGCCGAGCTTGGAGCTGTTGACGTCGAGGTCGTCGAAGAGGCCCTTGAGGTCGGTCTCGCTGGGGGTGCCGAGCGCGGAGCCCTCGATGTTGGTGAACACCCGCTCGAGCGTCTCGTTGAGGTTGGCGTCGTGCTTCGCGCGGGCACGCACGTTCACGAAGAGCTCGGAGGGCAGGATGTAGAAGCCCTTCTCGGCGACGGTGACCTCGCGCCCGAACTCTGCCGCGTCGTCGCTCAGTTCCGTGTAGTCGAATCCGGTCACGCCCGCGTCACGCTCGAAAGCGTTGAGGTACGAGGCGAGGTTCTCCGAGATGAAGCGGTAGAACAGCATGCCCAGCACATAGCTCTTGAAGTCCCAGCCGTCGACGCTGCCGCGCAGGTCGTTGGCGATGCGCCAAATGGTCTTGTGCAACTCAGCGCGCTGGGCTTCTTTCGTGGTGGGTGCCATGGGGGGCCGTCTCCGTCGGTCGTCTTCAACTCTCGAGGTCACCCTATCGACGGCCACTGACTTCTGGCTCAGGCGCCCCGTTCCTAGCCACAGCACGGCGAGAACGTGCCTTCGACGACATCCGTCGCGCCCCCGCCGGGGCCGCAGGCCCCCGGGTTCGGCGCGGTCACTCGGCTGCGGCCAGGCCGATCTCCAGGTAGGCGGCGCCGTAGAGGCCCTTCTGCAGCAGCGTGATGTAGCGCTCGACGTCCGTGGCGGCCAGGTCTGCGTCGCCTGAGGAGACCCGGGCCACGCGCAGGCCGCGCGATTCCGCCACGTCCGCCAGGTCCATCGCAACGCCCGAGAGCCGGTCCGGCAGCTTGTCGTCGTCGAGGAGCACCAGTACGGGCTGGGCCTCGGAGTCGCCGTCGAAGGGGTCTGCGAACGGGTCGCGAACGGGCGCCGACATCAGGAGGGTGCGGATCTCCGACGCATCGGCGGCCAACGCCGGGCGGCCACAGGCCCTTCGCACCGCCTCAGCGATGCGGCGCGACGCGCGGGCGGCCAGCGTGGTGCCGCCCCAGATGAGCGGCAGCCGGTCTGCCAGCGCCAGCGCCAGCTCCTTGCCGGGGTTCTCGGACAGGTCGCTGGTGGGCGCGCAGGCCTCCGCCACCAGGTCAGCGGCGTCCGCGACGTGCTCGGGGTGCACCAACGGGCCCAGCCCCAGTTCACCCAGCTGCGCCAGCACGGCGACGGCGGCAGCCACCGGGTCGTTCTCCTCCAGCGGGATGAGCGTGGTCGAGTTCGAGCGCGTGACCTCCGCCAACTCGGAGTCCTCCGGCGCGGCGACGATCAGCGTGGCGCCGCGACGGTTCGCCTCAGCGGCGCACTGCACCACCCAGGCCGGGGTCTCCGTCGTGCCGAGGATCACGGCCAGGTCCAGCGGCCCCACCCAGGCGGGCAGCCCGGGGCCGGGCCACGCCATGAACGGCACGGGGCAGGCGGGTTCGAGCACGGCGCGCACCAGGCGCGACTCGGCGCCCATCGCCAGCACCCCGCGGGGACGGTCTGCCCGCTCGAGGCGGCCGTGCGGCTCCGACAGCGCGGCGCGGCGGATGCGCGCACCCGCCATGGCCAGTGAGCGGAGCCCCTCGTGCTGCTCGAGGTCTGCGGCCTCGAGGCGCGAGTCGTCGAACTGGGGGCCGTTCACTGCGTGCTACGGGCCTGGTCGATCAGCAGCACCGGGATGCCGTCGCGCACCGGGTACGCCAGCCCGCAGGCGTTGTTGGTGCACACCAGCTCCTGCTGGTCGTAGTCGACGGCGAACTTCGCGTGGCATGCCGGGCACGCCGCGATCGCCATGAACTCGGGCGACAGCTCGAGAGTTTCGGCCATGGTTCCTCCTCGGTGGGTGAATTCAGCTTAGTCCGCGTGGGGGGTGCGGACGAGGGCGAGCACCTCGTCGCGGAGGGCCTCCATCGTGGCCCGCTCCCGGGCCTCCACGTTGAGCCTCAGCAGGGGCTCCGTGTTGCTCGGGCGCAGGTTGATCCACCAGCCCTCGGCGCGGTTGCGGACGGTCAGCCCGTCGAGCCGGTCCGCCCCTCCCCTGCCCTCGAACGCGGCCGCCACGCGGTCCATGCAGGCCGCGGCGTCGTCGACGGTGGAATTCAGCTCACCGGAGCGGTGGTAGGAGTCGTGCACCGCCGCCAGCTGGGACAGCGGCCGGTCCGCCGAGCGCAGCAGCTCGATGACGTGCAGCGCGGCGAGCATGCCGGTGTCGGCCGACCAGAAGTCGCGGAAGTAGTAGTGCGCGGAGTGCTCCCCGCCGAACACCGCGCCGGTCTCGGCCATCAGCGCCTTGACGTAGGTGTGCCCCACGCGCGACTGCCGGATGGTGCCGCCGGCGGCCTCCACCGCCTCCCCCACGCCCCAGGACGTGATGGTGTTGGTCACGATGGTGGAGCCGGGGTGCTTGGCCAGCTCGGCCACGGCGATCATCGCGGTGATCACGGAGGGGTCCACCACGTCGCCCTGCTCGTCGACGATGAAGCAGCGGTCGGCGTCGCCGTCGAAGACCAGGCCCAGGTCGGCTCCGTTGTCGACGACGGCGCGCTGCGCGTCGACGAGGTTCTCCGGCTCCAACGGGTTGGCGGGGTGGTTGGGGAACGAGCCGTCGAGCTCCAGGTACAGGCCCACGATGTCCAGGGACCGCCCTGCCAGGGCGGTCAACGCGGTGTGCCCGGCCATGCCGTTGCCGGCGTCGACCACGACGGTGAGCTCCCTGTCGCCGGTGGGCGGCACGAGGTCGCCCAGCTTGTCGGCGTAGGCGTCGAGGCAGTCGAGCTCGCGCACCTCGCCGCGTACCTCGCCGCCCAGCGCGACGGTGGCTGCCAGGTCACGCAGCCTGACCATGAAGTCGGGCGGCACCGGCTTGGCGTCCGCGAGGCAGAACTTGATGCCGTTGTACTGCGCCGGGTTGTGGCTGGCGGTGAACTGGACGCCCGGCAGGCCCAGGTGGCCCGACGCGAACCACAGCTGGTCGGTGGAGCTCAGGCCGATGTCGACGACGGAGGCGCCGGCGCGGCGGGCCCCGTCGATGAAGGCCCAGGAGAGTTCCCGGCCCAGGACCCGCATGTCGCGGCCGAGGACGAACTCGCCCGGCCCCAGCAGCTCGACGAACGCCGCGCCGAGGGCACGCGCCCCGTCGAGGTCCCATTCGGGCCGGTCGCCGACGACCACGCCGCGGATGTCGTTGGCCTTGAAGATGTCAGGGTGGAGCACCCAGTCAGACTACCGTGCTCACTCGCCCGTAGGCACGAGGCGCAGGTGGCCGCCACGGCCGTGCTCCGGGCCCAGGACGACGGCGGGGACGGCCGGGTCCGGCACTCGGGGCGGGGGGTCGTCGTGGCGCAGGCCGATCGCCCGCACGGCATCCGCCAGCGCCATCAGGTCGTCGGAGGCCTCCGGCACCGGGGCGGGCGCAGCGCCGTTGAGCGGGATCCGGATGAGCTCCCAGCCGTTGGGCGGGCTGGTGCGCTCCGCGTGCCGCAGGCACAGGTCGTAGATGCCCGGCTCCGGGGTGAGCGAGAGGGGGCCCAGGACCGCCGTGGAGTCTGCGTAGACATAGGTCAGGGTCGCCACTGCGGGCGCGACGCAGGCGGTACGGGAACAGGATCGCACCCGAGCAAGGTATCCCACCCGCCACTAGAGTGGCGACATGCCACGCAGACGAGACCGACATGACCGCGGGATGCGGGGGCCGATGGCCACGCCCAACCCGCTGTCGGGCAGGCCCGTGCCGCTGGGCAGGCCCACCCGCGTGGACTACTTCAACGAGTGCGTCACCAACGCCATGGCCGACATCGCCGCGGCCTGTCCCGATGCGCTCAACGGGATCATCGTGGGCGTCGAGGAGGTGCCGCACCTGCGGGGCGGCTGGACGGGTGACCGCGTGCCGCTGTCGGCGGCCGTCGAGCCCAGCCGCGGCCGCAAGGCGCAGATCGTCATCTTCGAACGTCCGCTCGAGCACCGCGCCACGTCCCGGGGACAGTTGCGTCGGCTGGTGCACCGCACCATCGTCGAGCAGTTGAGCACGCTCACGGGCCGCAGCCTCGAGGACCTGGGCGGCGACGAGGACTGGGACGACTGGGACTGACGGCCCTACCTGAGGTGCGCGTCCAGTTCGGCGGAGCCGGGGGCGCCGGGCTCGTCGGCCACCTTGCCCAGCGGCACGATGATCGTGCCCGTGGCCTCCGAGGTCGCCGCCGAGGCGATGACGGGGCCGTCCGCGGTCACCGTGACCGCCTGGAACTGCGCCAGCGGGAGGACGTGCACGACGGTGGCCCCCGGCGGCACGGTCAGCTCGAGTTCCTCCCCCGCAGTGACCTTCGCCGTGACCGGGTCGGTGCCCGGGTTGGTGATCTGGAGCGCCCCACCCATCGTCGCGGCCGCGAGTTCGCGGGCTGCCGCAGAGTGGGTGAGGGTCGCCGGGCTGCCGGTGGGACCACTGACCACCACCGCCGCCGCCACGTCCGACGTCGAGTCGACGCGGATGCCGCTCGCCTCGCCGCCCAGCGAATCCGCGATGGGGACGGCGACGCTGGACATCGGCTCGACGCTCAGGTCCGCCGTCGCGGCCAACTCGTACGACGACGTGGCGCCGAGCGCGGTCACCGTGACGTCTGCCCGTTCCTCGCGGGGGTTGGTGATCACCAGTTGCACGTCCGCGGCGCCGGGTGGCACCCCTCCGATGAGGTGCTGCACGGCCGGCCGCGTGGGGCCGACGTAACGGGCGGCGCGTCCCTCCACGTTCACGGCGGCCATGGCGACCCGACCCTCGCTCGCGGTGAACGACACCCCCACGGGGCCCTCGGGGGCCAGGACGGACAGCGCGATGCGTCGCGAGACCCCGGGCGCCACGGCGATGCCGCGCGCGCCGACGGCAGCCACCTCGCCGTCGGGGCCGAGCAGCGTGAGGTCCACGATGGCCTCGTTGGCGTCGCTGTTGGTGATGATCAGCTCCGCGTCACCCGGCTCCGTGACGACGATGGTCCCCGACGTCGCCGCCGGGGCACAGGGCGCGAACGTGCGGGCGGGGCCGGCGGCGTAGACGCCGGCGACCGCGAGGGAGTCGGCCCTGATGACGAAGGGCCCCTCGAGTTCCGGGGCGAAGATGGGGCCGGTCGATGCGAACAGTTCCTCGCCCGCCTCCGTCGACCTCGCGGTGAGGCTGCCGGGTGCGTAGACCAGGGCGTCACCCGACTGGAGGCAGGTCGTGCGGGTGGTACGGGGCAGTTCCACCGTCGGCGAGGCCGGCAGCCGCACCGGGCTCAGCAGTGAGAGCCCGACGGCGACCGCAGCGATCACCAGGAACGCGGTGGCGGAGACCAGGATGCGCAGGTGTCTCATTCCTGCCCCCTTCGTGCGACGCTGGCGCCGCCCATGGTGGGCGCCGCGAGCAGCGCGAGGCCCAGCATGACGAGGAGGTGGAGCACGAACCTGCCGTTGTGGGGCGACGGCTCCACCACCAGGGTGCCGCCGTCGGCCGGGGCCTGGAACGTCACCATCTCGGTGTCGAGGAGGTCCCAGGAGTGGCCGGGGGTGCGGGCCAGTTCACGGCCGTCGAGCGTGGCGCGCCAGTCCTCGTCCGCCGGTTCAGCGACCACGAGGACGCGCTCCTCGCCCGGCGGCAGCTGGCCGTCGGTGACCGGCACGGGCTCCTCGGCCACGTACGTCACCCGCGACACGAGGCCGCTGACCGTCCAGACCACCGAGCGGTCGTCGGCCGCCGCGCCCACCAGGCCCTCGAGGTTGTCGACGGCGGCGCGCTGGTCGTCGTCGAAGCCACGCACCCACAGGTGGGACACGCCGATCAGGCGCAACCGCTCCGCCAGGTCCTCGGGCACCGAGCCGCCGACGAGGGCATGCACCATCGAGTTGAACTCCTCGCTGAAGGACCCCGCCGGGTCGCGCTCCGCCGAGCCCCAGCGGGGCTGCCGGGCATCCACCACGTTCCAGTCGACGGTGCCGCCGGGCCCGACGTCGACCAGCAGGGCGCGGGTGTCGCGCGGCGAGTGGAGCACGTCTCGCACGTACCCGGGCAGGACGCTCGTGGTGGAGCGCACGGGGCCCTGGAAGCCGACCCACGCCCACGTGCCGAGGGCCAGCAGTGCGGCCAGCACCAGCACGAGCAGCAGCGGGCGGCGCCCCTCGGCGCGCAGCTGCGTGAGCACGACGGGGGCCAGCAGTGCCGCCACCACCAGCAGCGCCCACGGCGACAGCAGCGCGCGGGCCGTGCCGCCGTCGACCTCGAGCGTCAGGCGCGAGAGCAGCGTGCCGAGCACGAGCGGGGCGGCGATGCCGACCATGATCCACAGCCACTGGCGGTGGTTGAGCCGTGCCACCGTGAGGAGCGCGGCCAGCGCCACCGCGGCGAAGAACGCGACGTTGGCCCAGACGGGCAGCCCCGACGGCAGGATGCGGCCCGCGATGAGCGCGTAGGACGGCGGCGGGAAATCCGGCCAGGCCAGCGGGTCGACGCCGGTGAGCAGGCGCCCCGGGTACCGGCCCAGGGTGAGCAGCCAGGGGCCGAGGTAGAGCCAGGCGGGCAGTACGCCCACCGCCACGTCGACGATGCGGTGCCGGTGCCGCGCGGCCCAGACGACGCCCGCCACGGTCAGCAGCAGCAGCGCGGCCGGCCACACCGTCGCCAGGACGACCAGCCAGAACGCTGCCCCGGCCGGCGCCCGTAGGCGTTCTGCGCCGCTGTCCTCGTTGCGGACGACGGCCAGCAGGGCACGGGCGAACATCGGCGCCACCACGGAGACGACCATGCCGCTGACGTCTCCGGCGGTCACCAGGCCGAGCAGGATCGTCGCACCCGCCCACACTGCGCTGACGGCGGCGGCCGGGGCGGCGGCCATGCCGGCGCGGCGCAGCAACGCGAGGGCCGAGAGCCCGGCCAGCAGCGGGGTCAGGAGGACGGCGAGGAACGCGAACCAGCCGGGGCTGCCGAGGCCGCCCAATGAGGCCAACGCCGCGAACCCCAGCCACGGGGCCTCCCCTGTCAGGTAGGCCTGCCACGCAGCGGCCAGCGACGATGGCGCGGGCAGCAGCCCGCCGCCGGAGACCGGGCCGGCCCCGAGCAGCGTGCGGCCGGCGATGAACGCGGCCACCACCAGGACGATGACCAGTGCGGTGACGGGCGAGAAGACCCTCCGGCGGACCTGGCCGCCGGCGAAGTCGTCGCCGGTGAGCTCGTCGATCGAGGTGTCGGCCGACACGTCGGTGAGGTCGCGGTACCGCTCCGAGAGCCCGTGACCCAGCCTGTCGGCCGCGTTGCGCACCGGCCACCAGCGGTTGGGCAGCAGGTCCGGCGGCGTCATGTCCTCGGCGGGCAGCCGGTCACGCAGCGACTGCGTCAGCCCGGCGCTGCGCCGGTAGCGCCACCACGCCCTCATCTCCGCCGCCGCGAACGACGGCGACTTGGCCAGGAGGAAGCCCAGGGCCCGGAACGCCGAGGAGGCACCCAGCCCGAAGGTCGACGCCCCACGGGAGCCGGCCACCCTGAGCGCGGCCAGCCGGTCGTCGAGGTGGGGATGTTCGGCCGACGGCCGCTCCCCCGTGTGCCCCGCGCGACGGTGGTGCAGCGACGCCGCGGGCCACGTCAGCACCCGGAAGCCGAGCGCGTTGGCCCGCCAGCAGAAGTCGACCCCGTCGCGGTGCCGCGCCACCTCGGGGGCCAGGCCGCCGACCTCGCGCCAGGTGTCGCCTCGGACGAGCAGGCCGGCCGTCGAGGCGCCCAACACGTCACGCGGCTCGGTCTGGCCCTGGTCGACGTCGCCTGCCTCCACCATGGGCACGCGCAGCCCTCCGGGCGTGATGGCCTGGCCCACCTCGGAGAGCGTCTCGGGATAGTTGCGGCGCTTGGGCTGCAGGAGCTTGGGGACCACGACGTCTGCCTGGCGGGCCCCCTCCAGGAGGTGGGTCAGGGCGTCCTTGTGGGGCTTGGAGTCGTCGTGGAGGAGCCAGATCCAGTCGGGTTCCGACTGCCCCAGGGCGAGCTCCACGGCCGCGCCGAAGGTGGTGGCGGCATCCGCCTCGATGACCTCGTCGATGACGCCCTCGTCGCGGGCCCTCCCCAGGAGTTCGCGGGTGCCGTCGGTGGATCCGGTGTCGACCACCAGCAGGCGGCCGGGGCGGGTCGACAGCATGGCCAGGGAGAGGAGCTGGCGCGGCAGGAACTCCGCCGCGTCGTGGGTCACCATGACGGCGACCACGGAGGCCGGATCGATCTCGGGGACGTCTGCGACGGGGTCCTCGTGCTCGATCCACGACCACAGGTCGTCGTCGATGACCCCGCGCTGCGGTTCCTCGGTCACGAGGAACTCAGCCGGCGGCGCGCTTGAGCTTGCGGCGCTCGCGTTCCGAGAGCCCGCCCCAGATGCCGAACCGCTCGTCGTGGGCGAGGGCGTACTCGAGGCATTCGGTGCGCACCGTGCAGCTCAGGCAGACCCGTTTGGCATCACGGGTGGACCCACCCTTTTCAGGGAAGAAGGCTTCGGGATCGGTTTGGGCACACAGCGCTTCGGCCTGCCAGGCGAAAGCCCCTTCGTCGGCGAAAAGCTCCCATGTCTCGTCCATGTACCCCTCCTTTCTTGCCTTGAATTACACACGAGTGATTTTGATCGGTCAAGCGGAAGGAGGAGATCGGTGGGAAATATTCGCTCAGGCCCCGTGCTCAGCGGTTCGGCGGGCGGATGAGGGTGCCGTTGGGGTCGTCCTCGTCGGCGCGCGGCCACGGGGTGGTGGCCTTGTTCCACCCTGCCTGGTGCCGGGCCTCGGAATCCGCCGGCGTCTGCGGGGAGCCGGCCGGTTGGCGCTTCGGGTTGATGACCGTGGAGTGGCCCTCTGGCTGCTGCTGCGGCGCGGGAGGGGGCGCGGGCGCAGGTGGAGGGGCCAGCTGCGGCGCGGGCGCAGGTGGAGGGGCCGGCACGCGCACGGCGCTCAGCGTGCCCCACACCACGACGCCGAGGCTGAGCAGGAACGCGGTCACCGCGAGCGGCCACAACAGGAAGTAGCGCCCAGTGTCCGAGCCCGGCAGCAGCGCCAGGCCCACCAACAGGAGGCTACTGACGTGGAACACCGCGGCGGCCACGACGACCATGCCGAGGAGGCGTCTCGAGAACAGGCTCTCTCGCATGCTTCCTCCGGCCGTCGGTGTGTGGGTTAGGCGTATTCTGCCCCAACACGGGTTCGCACCAGCTCCACCAGTTCACGGATTCGTTCCGAATCCCGCAGGTCGGCCACCAGGGTGGCCGTCGCGGTGGCCACCACGAGGCAGTCCCTCAGGCCCAGCGTCGCCACCACGTGCTCGGGCCCGGCGGCGTTGACCAGCACGCAGCCCGAGGAGTCGAGCGTCACCGTGCGGCCGTCGACGGCGTTGCCGTCCTCGTCGTGGGTGAACAGTTCGGCCAGCGACAGGAAGCCGCCCACGTCCTTCCAGTCGATGTGGAGGCCGACGCTGACCACCTCCGCGTCCGTGCGGCCCACCGACGCGGGCTCCATCACCGCGTAGTCCACCGAGATCTTCATCAGGGTCGGGAACAGTTCGTCCAACCGCTCCGGGTGCGCGACGATCTCGCGCACGGTCTCGGCAGTGGCCGGCAGCAGCTGGTCCAGCTGGCTGAGCAGCGTGCCCGCACGCCACACGAACATGCCGGCGTTCCACCAGTACTCCCCCGAGCCCACGTAGCGCTGCGCCACCTCGAGCGCCGGCTTCTCCTTGAACTCGGCCACGCGGTGCACGCCCGGGAAGCCGTCGAGCTCCTCGGCCCGGTGGAGGTAGCCGTAGCCGGTGTGCGGCGAGGTCGGCACCACGCCCAGCGTGACGAGCGCGTTCGGCCGGGCCTCCGCGACCTCGAACGCCAGCGTGAGGGAGCGTTGGAACTCGGCGACCGGTTCGATGATCTGGTCGGCCGTGACCATGGCCACCACCGCGTCCGGGGCCCGGTCCGCCACCACCGCCGCGGACCATGCGACGGCATTGAGTGAGTCGCGGCCCTCCGGCTCGCCCAGGATGTTCCCCGGCTGCAGCTCGGGCAGCTGGCGCGCCACGTCGTCGGCGTAGGCCCGCCCGGTGCACACGAGGATGTGGTCGTCGTCGACCAGCCCGTGGAGCCGCTCGTACGCGAGGCGCAGGAGGGACTTGCCCCCCACCATCTCCAGGAGCTGCTTGGGCCGACCCTTCCGCGAGAGCGGCCACAGGCGGGTGCCGGACCCGCCGGCCATGATCACCACGTAACGCATGGGCCGACCCTAGCGGCCTAAGCTGCTCGCATGCTGATCTCCGCCCTGCACAAGCGCGTCTCCCGGCTGGGGGCCCAGCCCCTCATCACCTACTACGACGGCGAGGAGGGCTCGCGCATCGAGCTCTCGGCCGTCACGTTCGCCAACTGGGTGGACAAGACGGCCAACCTCATCGCCGACCTCGGCCACGACGACGGCGAACCCATCGACATCGCGCTCGCGTCCTCACACCCCGGCCACTGGGTCACGCTGGTGTGGATCGCCGCGGCGTGGCAGCGCGGCTGCGCCGTCAACCCCGACGTGACGGGCGCGGACCTGCTGGTGGTGGGCCCCGGCGACGACAGGCGTGCCGAGACCACCGTCGCGTGCTCCCTGCACCCGTTGGGCCTGGGGTTCCCGACGCCGCCCGCGAACGCCGTCGACTACCGCGAGGTGTTCGGCCAGCCCGACCTGCACGACATGGCCGTCGGGGGTGAGTCGTACGAGTGGGACGGGGCGGCTGCCCCGGCGGTGATGGGGCGCGACGACCGCGTCCTGCTGCGGGACCCGGCACCGGGGTGGGAGACGGTGGCGCGGGCCCTGGTCGAGCCGGTGCTGGGCACCGGCTCAACCGTGGTGGTGGTACGCACGTCAGACGAGGGCGTGGGCCGGATCAGCGCTGGCGAGCGCGTGGCTCACTGAGCGTCTTCGGCGCCCTCGGCCGGGTCCTGCGCGTGTTCGCGGTTGTCCGGGTGCGTCTCGCCCTCGCGCTTGGCGCCCTCGGCGGCCTCCTGTGCATGGACGCGATCCTCGTCGCCCTGTGACCGGTCAACCGGCTCCTGCTGGTTCTGGGACATGGCTGCCTCCTGGTTGTCGACGGCCGCGAGTGCGGCCCCTCCACCCAGTGTGGCAAGCATCTGGCGCACATTGGAGAGCTGTGCGGTAATCGAGTCGCGGCGCTGGGTCAGGGCGGCCAGCTCGCGGTCGGAATCGCGACGGATGCGCTCGGCCTGCGTGCGGGCCTCCCCGATCAGTTCGTCGGCCTCGGCCTGGGCCTTGGTGCGGATCGCCTCGGCCTGCGAGTTGGCGTCGGAGATGACGCGCAGCGCGTCGTTCTCGGCGCCACGCAGGTTCTCCTCGGCGGCCTCGAGCTGCTCCTGCCGCTGGCCCATCGCCAGGTTGAAGTCTGCCGTGGCCGCGTCGCGGCGCTCGGCGAGCGTGCGCTCGAAGTCGGCGGCGGCCTGGGCCGCGCGTGCCTGCTGCGACTCGTAGACGGCCTCGGCCTCCTCGCGGCGGGCTGCGGCCTCGCGGTCGGCGTTGTCGATGATCTCGTCGGCGCGGCGCTGCGCACCGGTGAGCTTCGCCTCGGCGTCGGCGTCTGCCGCGCTGCGGGTGTCCACGGCATACCGGTCGGCCTCGGTCAGCGCGGCCTGGGCCTTCTTCTGCGCGTCTGCGACGAGCTGGTCGGCCTTCTCCTTGGCCTTGCGCTTCATGTCCTCGGCCTCTTCCTCGGCCAGCGTGAGGATCTGGCCCACGCGCTCGCCCAGGTCGGTGAAGGCCGGGCGCGAGACCATCGTCGTGGCGCGCGACTGCTCCTCGGCGCGGCTCTTGGCGGCCGCCAGCTCCGCGGCCAGCTGCTCGCGCTCAGCGGCGGCCTCCTTGGCCTTCACGGCGAACTCGCCCAGCTCGGCGCGCGCCGAGTCCAGCGCCTGCTGCAGCGTGGCAATCTCGGCGTCGACCTGGGCCGGCTCGTAACCACGGAGCACGGTGCGGAAATTGGAGCTCATGAGTCTTCCTCGTCTTGGGTGGTGGTGGTTCCTGGCACGGCGAGCGCTTCGATCACGCCGGAGAGCGAATTGAGTTGCAGGGTGATGTCGTCGCGACGCCTGGTCAGCCCGGCGACCTCCTCGCGCGCGGCCGTCAGCATCTCGCGGGCCTGCGTGCGGATGGTCTCGGCCTCGACGCGCGCCTCCGAGAGCAGCTTCACCGCTTCCTCGCGCGTGGTGCGGGTGCGCTCGTAGGACGCCTTCTGGGTGCGCTCGAGCTCTGCCATCAGCTGCTCGCGCACCATCTGGGAGCTGGCCTCGGCCTCGGTCATGCGCTGCTCGGCCCGCTGCACGATGGCTTCCGCCTCTCGCCTGGCCCGCTCGACGATGTCGATGGCCTGCTGGTCCGCCTCCGCCCGCGCGCGCTGGGCGTGCTGGACGGCGGCGGCGAGTTCTGCGTCGGCCCTGCCCCGCGTGTCGTGTGCCTCGACGTCCGCGGCCCGGAGCCGCTGGCGGGCGGCGTCGACCGTCCGCTGCGTGACGGCCGCGAGCTTGGCTCGGAGCGCGCTGGCGCGGCGGGCCTGGTCCAGGTGCGCCTGCTGCTTGCGGCGGGCCACGTCGACGCGGGCACCGTCGAGCAGGGCTGCGACGGTGGACTGGGCCCACTCCATCTGGCTGGACGCCTCCGCGAGCTGCGCGTCCGCCTCGCGCTGGGCGTCGGAGGTGACGCGAGCCACGTGCTGGGCCGTCTCCTCGCGGAGCGCGTCGACCTCGCGCTGCGCGGCCTCCCTGTCTGCGGCGAGCCGCGCCGCCGTCTCCTGCTCCAGCCGGTCCACCTCGGCTCTGCGGGCTGCGAGTTCTTCGTCGGTGGCGGCCCGTTCGCGGGCGATGCGCTCGTCGTGCTCGGCGATCCGGGCGGCGAGTTCGTCGTCGACGAGGGCCCGGGCGGCGTGGCCCTCGACCTCGACCTGCTCGCGCCACGCCGTCACCTCGGCGTGGCTGCGCTCCGCCTCCTCGGCGGCCTCGGCGAGCCGGCGCTGCGCCTCCGCCCGGGCGTCGGCCACGATGCGTTCCGCGTCGGCGCGCGCCTCTGCGATGACCTCGTCGGCGCCCTCCTGTGCCCGGCCGGTGATGGCGGCGGACTGGACGACGGCCTCGGAGAGCGTGCGCTGCGCGTCAGCCCTGGCCTCCTCGAGGCGGTGGCGTGCGAACGTCACCTCGCCGGCGAGTTCGTCGCGCTGTTGCGTCAGTTCGGCGGTCTCGGTGCGGATGCGGTCTGCGTCGGACTGGGCCTCCTCGCGCAGCCTGTCGGCCAACCGCTGCACCTGGAGCAGTACTTCCGTGGCTGCCCTGGAGTCACTCCCGCTGGGTGCGGGATCCGGGCTCTGCCAACTCATGGGGTCCATCTTGGCACGTTCCTGCGGGGCGCTCATCTTGCGTTGTCAGCGCCGTTCGGCAGCCCGCGCACGAATCCTGCTCCCCACGCCATGTGCATGATCGCCAGCACCAGCGGGAGGCGGGCGCGCGCCCTGGGGCTGGCGTCCATGGTGGCGGTGGCCATGGCCAGGAACGCCGCGTAGGCCAACGGCGCCACCAGCAGCGCGGTGAGCAGCCTGTTCCGCAGCATCAGCCCGAGCAACCCGCCCGCCAGGCCACCGCCCAGGCCGAGGACCGCCAGCGGCGGCGCGAGGTAGCGCAGCGAGGCGGTGTCGGGGTGCCGGCGGATGACCTCACGGCGCCACTGGCCGGTGGTGAAGAACTGCTTCGCGAGCGCCTTGTAGCTGTTGCGCGGGCGGTAGACCACGCGCAGGTCCGGCGAGAAGTACACGAGGTGCCCAGCGGTGCGCAGGCGATAGTTGAGCTCCCAGTCCTGCGCACGGTGCAGCGACTCGTCAAAGCCGCCCACCTCCTGCAGCACGCTGCGGCGGAAGACGCCAAGGAAGACGGTGTCGGCCGGGCCGGGCGGGGTGTCGGCGAGGTGGAACCCGCCGCCCCCGAGGCCGAGCCGGGAGTTGTAGGCGGCGGCGATGGCCTCCGACAGGGGGCTGGTGCCCTGGGCGTCCATCAGCCCGCCGACGTTGGCGGCGCCGGTCTCCTCGAGGAGCCGCACCGCCGTCTCGATGTAGCCGGGGCTCAGTTCGCCGTGGCCGTCCACGCGCACCACGATGGGGTGGGAGGCTGCGCGGATGGCGATGTTGAGGCCCACCGGGGTGAAGCCGGCCGGGTTGTCGAGCACCCGCACGCGGGGGTCCGCAGCGGCGAGCCGGTCGGCTATCTCGCGGGTCAGGTCCGTGCTGGGGGCGACGGCCAGGAGGATCTCCAGTTCGCCGGGGTAGCCCTGGCCCAGTACCCGCTCGACGGCCGCCTCGAGGTGTCGTTCCTCGTTGCGGATCGGCATCACCACGCTGACGCTCTGCTGCACGCTGCCGGCTCCCTTCTCCGGGGGCCAACTCTAGCCGCCGCAGATCACGGAACCGAGCAGACCAGCTCCACCTCGTCAGGCGCGCTGACCGGTTCCTCGCCGTCGTCCTCGACGCCTGCCGCGACGACGTCCGCGGACGCTGATTCAGTGGGTTCGGGGGCCGCTTCGCTGGAGGCCTCGTCGGCAGGCTCGACGGGGGCGGGTGCGGCCTCCTCGGACGCCGACGACGACGGCGCGGCCGAGGTCACCACGGGTTCGGCCGACGGCGAGGCCGGTGCCTCGTCGAGGGCTTCGGATGCCTCGATCTTCTCGCGCACCGTGCTGCGGATCAGCTCGAAGTCCGGGTCTGCGGTCACGATCAGCGGCGGCGTGAAGTTGACCGAGACGATGTTGAGCTCCTGTGCGCGCAACGCGAGCTCGGCGAGCCGCGTGATCTCGCCCGTGCCGACGTCGGTGCGCAGCACGTCACCGCCCGCCTTGGACAGCTCCACGAACTTGGTGGCCACCGTCATGGGGTCGAGCTGGTTGGCCATCGCGGACATCACGCACTTCTGGCGGACCATCCGCTCGTAGTCGCTGCTCTCGGCCCGCGACCGTGCGAACCACAGCGACTGGTAGCCGTCGAGCTGCACGTCCTCGCCAGGCTCGATGTAGCCGTGGATCTTGCTGCCGCCGCCACCCATGGGGATGGGCTTGGCGATGTTGAGGCGAATGCCGCCCATCGCGTTGATGAGGTTCTGGAAGCCGGCCATGTCCACCATGGCGTAGTAGTTCAGTTCGAGCCCGAGGGTCTCGCTGACGGCCTCCCTCATGGCAGCCAGGCCCGGGTCCGCCTCATCGGGGTACAGGTCGGCGTGTTCCTCCCCCAGCGTGTAGACGCCGTTGAGCAGGCACGCGTTGTCCGGGCAGACGTAGCCGTCCGGAAAGAGCGGGCGCAGCGGCGAGGCCAGGGGGAAGCGCACCTTCCGCAGGTTGCGCGGCAGGCCGAACAGCACGGCGCGGCCGGTCTCGGCGTCCACGGAGGCGACATTGATGGAATCCGGGCGCAGCCCGTCGCGGCCCTCCGCCGCGTCGACCCCCAGCAGCAGGACGTTGTAGCGGCCGGCCTTCTCCTCGGTGTCGCCGCCGCCCCTGAGCACGACGCCGACATTGCCGGCGGCCTGGAAGCCGCTGGAGCCGACGGCGGTGACGCTGCCCGCCCCCAGCGCGAGCGCGAGGGTGGTGGCAGTCAGCGCCAGCCTGGTGCGCTGGTGCAGTCTGAGCGGCCCGGCGAGCCGCCACGCGTCCAGCAGCAGCAGCGCCCAGCTGATGAACAGCACCCACAGCGCAACGCGCACGATGGTGGCGACGGCGGGGGTCAGCAGGAACCCGACGGTGGGGCCCCGGAAGAACGCCAGGCCCAACGCCGCAACCGCGATGAGCACGGCGAACGTGGCGTACACCCGGCCGGCCACGCGGCCCACGGCACGGTTGCCGGCGAACCACTGGACCGAGCCCGGCAGCAGCGCGGACATCAGGACGAAGCCGAACGCGCGGCGGGCCTGCACGCTCCTTGCGGCTGCGGTCTTGGTGGACGGCACAGGTGTCTCTCCTCGGGGAAGGGTGGCCTCCATCCTCTCCCCAACCCGGTTCACCTCCCGGCAGCGCCACGCCGGGCCGGGGGGTGTTCGCGCCGTCAATGGGTACCCTTGGGCACGCTGAAAGGGGATTGCCGAGTGCCACGAGGAAACGACGACCTGAACTGGCTGTACCGCGACGAGGAGCCGGAGAGCACCTCCGTCCTGCGCCCCGACGAGATCGAGAAGCTGCGCCGCGCCGACGCCCGTCGCGATGCCCGGAAGGGCGGCGTCCCCCAGGCCACGACGCGCCCCCAGCCGGCCGGCCAGTCCGTGCCACCGTCGCAGCCGCCCGTGGCGCCCCCGGCAGCCCGCCCGCAGAAGCGCCGCCGTCGCCGCCGTCCGGTCCTGCGCACGCTGGGCACCATCCTCGTCCTGTGGCTGGCGTTCCTCATCGGCACCCCGCTGTACGCATGGACCGCAGGCACGCAGGTGGACGCCACGCCCGATGGCGAGCGGCCCGCCGAGCAGCCGGGCACCACGATCCTGCTCGTGGGCTCCGACGCGCGTGAGGAGCTCAGCGCCGAGGACCGCTCCCGGCTGGGCACCGGCACCTCCGAGGGCCGGCGCACCGACACGATGATGCTGCTGCACACCCCCACCGAGGGCGAGCCCGTCCTGCTCAGCCTGCCCCGCGACTCCCTGGTGGACATCCCGGGCCGCAAGCGCAACAAGCTCAACGCCGCCTACGCCTTCGGCGGCGCTCCGCTGCTGGTGCAGACCATCGAGCAGAACACCGGGGTGCGCATCGACGGCTACCTCGAGGTGGGCATGCTGGGCGTCGTCGACGTGGTCGACGCCGTGGGCGGCGTCGAGGTCTGCCCGAAGTTCGACATCGACGACAAGGACGCGCACCTCACCCTGTCGCAGGGGTGCCAGACCGTCGACGGCGTGACCGCCCTCGGTTACGTGCGCATGCGCAAGTCAGACCCCAAGGGCGACTTCGGCCGCGTCGAGCGCCAGCGCGAGACCATCGGCGCCATCATGAAGGAGGTCGCCAGCCCCCTGACCGTCCTCAACCCGGTGCGCTACTGGCAGGTCAACATGGCCGCCTCCAACTCCCTGGCCCGCGGCGAGGACACGGGCCTCAGCCAGATGGCGCAGGTCGGTTCCGGGTTCCTCAGCGTGATGACCGGCCGCGGGCTGAGCCTCACCGTGCCGGGCGGCACGGCCAACACCAGCGTCGGGTCCTCGGTCATCTGGGACGAGGGCGCTGCCGCCGAGATCTTCGGCGCCATCGCTGTCGGTCAAACGACCGACCTGGAGAAGTACCGGCAGTAGTTCGCCACTGGCCCGCGGGGTGCCTATCGTGGAGGCAGCCCCGACGGACCGCAGGAGGTTCCCGTGTCACAGAGCCCACCTCCGGGATGGCAGCCCCAGCCGCAGTGGTCGGCACCGCCACAGCCACAGTGGGGAGCCGTCCAGCCGCCGGTCCAGCCGTACGGCCCGCCCCCGAAGAGGCGGTCGAAGGCCCCCGTGATCGTCGCGGGCGCCGTGGTCGTGCTGCTCATGCTGGGCGGCGCCGTCGCCGTGTCGTTCTTCCGGAGCCCCACCCCGGCCGCAGCCAAGGGCCTGCCGTCGACGGTGGCGATGGCCGTCGAGATCAACTTCTCCCCGTCTCCCGCTGACCAGCTGGCGCTGTCGCGGATCGTGAACAAGCTGCCGCTCGGCGAGGAGATGCCTGAGACCACCGACTACAAGGAGGCGCTCTGGGAGTTGATCCCCGACGACGGCGACAAGCCCGACTACGCCACCGAGATCAAGCCGTGGTTGGGCAACTCCCTGGCGGTGGGTTTCCTGTCGCCTGACCTGGGCGCACCCTCATGGTTCGACGACCAGGCGGTCATGGCCATCGAGACCACCGACACGAGGAAGGCCGAGGAGTTCGCGTCGGGCTCGGGCTGGGACGGCGAGTACTTCTTCGTCGACGAGGTGCTCGTGCTCGCGCCGGCCGCGACGGGGCTGGACGCCGAGATGGTCAAGGCCGACGCCCTGGCAGACGACGCCGCCTACCGGGCCGACATGGCCAGGCTAGGCGGCGGCAACCTGGGCACGGTCTGGCTGGGGCCCGGGCTCTTCGACCTGATCCTCGAGGACGCCGACACCATGGCGCTGCCCGGGGCTGACCTCGACGCCATCCGCGGCTCGCACGGCGCCGCCGGCCTCAAGGTGGCGGAGAACCGCATCATGGTCGAGACGCAGTTCATCTCGCCGAACTACCCGCAACCCGAGGTCGACGACGTCCGCTCCTTCGCCGAGGACCTGCCGGGCGCCGCGTTGGTCGCCGTGGCGGGCAGCGGGTCCACGCAGGCCTACGAGCAGAGCTGGGAGGCGCTGGAGCAGGCCGGCCTGGGCGGGCAGCTCGAGGCGTTCGGCATCACGTCGGCCGCCGACATGGAGGCGCTGCTCGGGCGCCAGATCGGCCTCACGTTGGCCCTGGCGGATTCGGGTGAGCCCGTCGTCGCGGCCAAGTTCGTGAGCGACGACCCGGCGCGGCAGCGGGCACTGATGGACACGGTGGTGGACTCGCTCTACGGCGAGGACTGGATCACCGCGGAGCAGCACGGCGACACCATGTACGTCGTGGCCGGGCAACCCCTCGAGGCGGCGCTGAACCCGTCGAGCCTGCTGGGCGACTCGGCTGCGTACAAGGACGTCGTCACCGGGCCGGCTGGCGGCCTCGGGTTCGTCGACGTCGAGGCCTTCAAGGGCACCACCCTCTACCAGGAGCTCGCGGCAGACCCCTACAGCAGCGAGTTCGCCGCATGGTTGGCGCCCGTCAGGAGCATCGGCATGACCGGCACCGCCGGCGACGACGGCTACAGCGAGGGGCAGCTGCAGGTGAGGTTCAACTAGGAGCCGCTGGCCTCGCGCACGACGGCGCCCTTCGCGTGCGCGGCGTCGCGCAGCTGCTCCTGGAAGTCGAGCATGCGCTCGGTGAGCGCATCGTCACCGACGGCGAGCATGCGCACGGCAAGCAGCCCGGCGTTGCGGGCGTTGCCGATGGCGACGGTGGCCACGGGCACCCCGGCCGGCATCTGCACGATCGACAGCAACGAGTCCATGCCGTCGAGGTACTTCAGCGCCACCGGCACGCCGATGACGGGCAGCGGGGTGAGGGAGGCGAGCATGCCCGGCAGGTGGGCGGCGCCGCCTGCTCCGGCGATGACCACCTTGATGCCGCGCTGGTGTGCCTCGCGGCCGAAGCGCACCATGTCCTCCGGCATGCGGTGCGCGGAGACCACGTCCGCCTCGTACGCGACGCCGAACTCGGCCAGCGCGTCGGCGGCCGCCGACATGGTGGGCCAGTCGGAATCCGACCCCATCACGATCGAGACGAGCGGCTCAGGCATTGGGGTCTCCCATCAGGTAGTGCGCGGCGTGGCGGGCGCGACGACGCACGTCGTCGAGCGAGGTGCCGAAGCAGGTGACGTGGCCCACCTTACGGCCGTGCTTGACCTCCTTGCCGTAGAGGTGGACGCGCGCGGCACGGTCTCGGGCGAACACGTGTTGCAGGGCGCCGGTGAGGTCCTCCTCGGCGCCGCCCAGCACGTTGGTCATCACCACGACGTCGGCGCGCATCTCCGGCGAGCCCAGCGGCAGGTCGAGCGCGGCGCGCACGTGGTTCTCGAACTGGCTGGTGACCGCGCCGTCGATGGTCCAGTGGCCCGTGTTGTGGGGGCGCATGGCCAGTTCGTTGACGACGATGCGCCCGTCGCGCGTCTCCATCAGCTCGACGGCGAGCACGCCCACCACGCCCAGTTCGGTGGCCACCCGCACGGCCGTCTCCTGCAGGCCGGCGGCGACGTCGCCGGCGAGGCCGGGCGCCGGGGTGACGGTCTCGACGCAGATGCCGTCCTCCTGGATGGTCTCGCTGATCGGGTAGGCCACCACCTGGCCGGAGGGGGACCGCACGACGATGGCGGACAGCTCGCGCGCGAAGTCGATGAACTCCTCGGCGACGATGCGCACCCGCTCCCCCGCCGAGGTCTCGGCGAGGCCTGTGAACGGCAGCGGGGCGTCGTCGGGGCCGTCGAGCTTCCAGACGCCCTTGCCGTCGTAGCCGCCGCGGGAGGCCTTGGCGATCACGGGCCAGCCCTGCGCCTCGCCGAAGGCCACGAGTTCCTCGGGCGAATCGACGACGGCGAACGCCGGGCACGCGACGCCCAGCTCCGCCATCTTCTCGCGCATCTCCGCCTTGTCCTGCGCGTAGCGCAGCGCGGCCGAACCGGGGCGCACGGCCACTCGTTCGGCCAGGATGTCGAGGTGCCTGGTGGGCACGTGTTCGTGGTCGAACGTCAACACGTCGGCGCCGTCGACGAAGGCGAGGAGGGTCTCGAGGCTGCGGTAGTCGCCGACGGTGTGGTTGGGCACCACCTGGGCGGCCGAGACGTCTGGGCCCTCCGCGAGCAGCCGCACGTCGATGCCCAGCGGGATGGCGGCCTGCTGCATCATGCGGGCGAGCTGCCCGCCTCCGGCGATGGCCAGTGAGTAGCGTCGAGTCACCCGGGAAGACTACTCGTCAGACGTGTCCGGCGCCCCATGCATGTCATAGAGCAGGTCGTTGATGGTCACGTGCACGCGCTCCACGTGGGGTACGTCCGGCAGCGTCAGCGGCTGCCCGGCGGCGGTCTCGAGGATCAGGGTGCCGCAGCCCAGCAGCCGGTCCGTCAGTGAGCGCTCGTAGTTGACGTTGTTGATGCGGCGCAGCGGGAGGTCGTGGCCCGTCTTGTTGATGATGCCGCGGCGGGTGACGATGCGCCGGTCCGTGATGGTGTAGGTGGAGGTCAGCCACCGCAGGAACGGCAGGACCACCGCGCCGATGACCACCAGCAGGAACAGCGCGACCGCCGCGTAGGTGCCCCACGGCTGCCAGTCCGGTGGGAGGAGTGCGATGGCGAAGCCCAGCAGCGAACCCATCACGATCAGCACCACCGCCGGCCAGATCAGCACCTTGCCGTGCGTGCGCATGGTGGTCACGATCTGCTCGTCGCGGCCCAGGTGTTCCTGCTTGATCGCCATGGCCACAGTGTGGCACGGCGCGGTGACTATCCGAGGCGGGCGTGGACCACGTCACCCACGGCGAACGTCTGGACGCCATCTGCGGTGGCCACCTGGAGCCGGCCGAACACGTCGACCCCCCGGCCCGTCCCCTCGACGGTGCGCTCACCGTCGACGACGACCCGCAGTTGCGCGCCGATCGACGAGCAGCGCGCCTCGTATTCCTCGCGGAGCGAACCGCGCAGCTGCCAGGCGGTGTAGTAGCGGGCGAAGTGGTTGAGCACGCCTGCCACCAGCCGGCTCTGGTCGGTGGGGATGTCCTCCAGCGCCAGCGACGTGGCGTTGGGCACCGGCAGCTGGTCCCGGGTGAGCGTCACGTTGATGCCCATCCCGACGACGGCGCGGGCACCGTCGGGCTGCTCGACGCGCTCCGACAGGATGCCGCAGACCTTCCTGCCGCCGATGAGGACGTCGTTGGGCCACTTGAGCGTGACGCGCGACGGCTCGGGCGCGCAGTCCGCGATCGCCGCGGAGACGGCCATGCCGGCCAGCAGCGACAGCCAGCCCCAGTGCTGGAACTCGGGCCTGGGCTTGAGCAGCACCGACAGCGAGATCGACGCGCCGTGCGGCGAGACCCACTGGCGGTCGAGCCGGCCCCGGCCCGCCGTCTGCTCCATCGAGACCAGCGCGGCGCCCTCCCCCTCGCCCGCGTGGGCGCGCTGGGAGAGGTCGGCGTTGGTGGAGCCGGTGGTGTCGACGACCTCGACCCGGCTGAATGGGGTGCCGGGCTCGAGGAGGGCGCGGATGCGGCTGGCGTCAGGCAGTTCGGAGGTCACGCACGCCATCGTAGGGCCGCCGTGGCGACGCCTCCCGGACAATGCTGAGCAACCCGATTGAGCGAAGTTCAATCCCGCTATGGTGACACCCATGGAGATCGACATCCACACCACCGCCGGTCGGATCGCCAATCTCGGAGTGCGCATCGACGAAGCCGTGCACGCCGGATCCGCCGCAGCCGTGGAGAAGCAGCATGCCAAGGGCAAGATGACTGCCCGCGAACGGGTCATGGCCCTCCTCGACGAAGGGTCCTTCGCGGAATTCGACCAGTTCTCTCGTCACCGAACCAGCGCCTTCGGGATGGACGCGCGCCGCCCCTTCGGTGACGGCGTCATCACCGGAACCGGGTCCATCCATGGCCGCCCGGTGTGCATCTTCAGCCAGGACGTCACCATCTTCGGCGGCGCCCTCGGGCAGGTCTACGGCGAGAAGATCGTCAAGATCCAGGACTTCGCGATGAAGACCGGCGTACCGCTCATCGGCATCAACGAGGGCGGCGGGGCGCGCATCCAGGAGGGAGTGGTCTCGCTGGCGCTGTACGGCGAGATCTTCAAGCGCAACACGGTGGCCTCGGGCGTGATCCCGCAGATCTCCCTGATCATGGGTGCTGCTGCCGGCGGCCACGTGTACGGCCCCGCGCTGACGGATTTCGTGGTCATGGTGGACCAGACCTCGCAGATGTTCATCACCGGCCCCGAGGTCATCAAGACCGTCACCGGCGAGGACGTCTCGATGGAGGAACTCGGTGGCGGCCGCACGCACAACACCAAGTCGGGCAACGCCCACTACCTGGCCGCCGACGAGAACGACGCCATCGAGTACGTGCGCGAACTCATCAGCTACCTGCCGCAGAACAACCTGGAGGACCCGCCGGTCTGGGACGATGACGAGGTGGACCTGACCATCACGGACCACGACCGCGAGTTGGACCTGCTGATCCCCGACGCCGCCAACCAGCCCTACGACATGCGCGAGGTGATCCGGAACGTCCTCGACGACGACGAGTTCCTCGAGGTCATGCCGCTGTTCGCGGGCTCGATCATCGTCGGCTTCGGCCGCATCGAGGGCCGCTCGATCGGCATCGTGGCCAACCAGCCGACGGTGTTCGCCGGCTGCCTCGACATCGACTCGGCCGAGAAGGCCGCCCGCTTCGTGCGCACGTGCGACGCGTTCAACATCCCGGTGCTGACGTTCGTCGACGTGCCGGGCTTCCTGCCCGGCGTGGGCCAGGAGCACAACGGCATCATCCGCCGCGGCGCCAAGCTGATCTATGCCTACGCCGAGGCCACCGTGCCCCTGCTGACCGTCATCACGCGCAAGGCCTACGGCGGCGCGTACGTGGTGATGGGCTCCAAGCACCTGGGCGCCGACATCAACCTGGCGTGGCCGACGGCGCAGATCGCCGTCATGGGAGCCCAGGGCGCCGTCAACATCCTGTACCGCAAGCAACTCGCCACGGCGGATGACCCCGAGGCCGAACGCGCCCGGCTGATCCAGGAGTACGACGACGAGTTGACCAACCCGTACGTCGCAGCGGACCGGGGCTACGTCGACCAGGTCATCTATCCACACGAGACCCGCGCCCAGGTCATCCGCGCGCTGCGCCTGCTGCGCTCCAAGCGCGAGGTGCTGCCGCCGAAGAAGCATGGGAACATCCCGCTGTGACCGGGCCCATCGAATTCGGCAAGGCGAACCTCACCGAGGAGGAGACGGCCGCGATCACCGCAGTGCTCGTGGCCTCCTCACGGCGCGAGGTGCTGCGCTCGGCGGACGACCGACCGCTGGCCGGCGGCTGGAAGTCCTACTACCGCACGGTGCGCGGGCCGCTGGTCACGGGCCGTGACGCCTGGCGCACCTTCCACCGGATGTGACCCTGATGCGTGTGGTCCTCGCCTCGAAGTCGCCGGCGCGACTGCAGGTGCTGCGCGGCGCAGGCCTCGACCCCGAGGTGGTCGTGTCGGGCTTCGACGAGAGCCTCGTCGTCGACCCCGATCCGCCCAGCCTCGCGGCAAGGCTGGCGGAGGCGAAGGGCAGCGTGGTCGTGCCCCAGCTGACGGGCGACTTCGTCCTCTTCGCCTGCGACACCGTCCTCGAGTTCGAGGGCAAGGCCCACGGCAAGCCCGGCACCGCAGAGGCAGCCGTGGAGCGCTGGGAGCGGATGCGCGGCCACGAGGGCCTGCTGCACACCGGCCACCACGTCGTCGTGCACGAGGGCGAGCGGTACTCCGAGCAGACGCGCGTGGGCTCGACGGTGGTGCGGTTCGCGGACCTGTCGGACGAGGAGATCCGCGCCTACGCCGCCACCGGCGAGCCGCAGCGCGTGGCCGGCGGGTTCACCATCGACGGCCTGGGCGGCGCGTACGTCACCGCCGTCGAGGGCGACCCGTTCAACGTGATCGGCATCTCGCTGCCTCTCGTGCGACAGATGGTCATCGACGCCGGCGTGCCGTGGCAGTCGCTCTGGGTCGTCTCCCCGCCGGACTGACGACGGCGGTGGCCTAGGATCGTCGGCGTGCAACGGATCGGTATCGCCCTGGCGGCAGCGCTCGCCCTCGTCGGCTGCTCCGCCGCACCGGAGCCGGCACCGTCGACGCCGGCGGCGTCCCCGCTGGTGACCGAGGCGCCCGAGGGCGGGGTGCTGCTCTCCTCCTTGGGCTACGCGAACGGGCCGGAGATGTTCTCGGTGCCGGCGTCGTCGGCCATCTCCGACCGGATCGACTCGTACAACAACGTCACCGCCGTGTTCACCGCGCCGTCGGGGGTGGAGATCGCCCACTACCTGCGGGAGAACCTCGCGGGGATGGGGTTCGAGATCACCGCGGACGCGAACCAGTCGCTGCTGTTCACCAACGGCCGCTGGCAGGGCGCGTTCACCACGTCGCAGGCCTATGCGGCGCTCTCGTTGCGCACCGATCGTGAATCCCCGCAGGAGTCGGGCAGCTAGGCTCGCTCCATGACCGACGACACGCTGGACCTCCTGACGGTGCTCCTGTGGGCGGGGCTGGGGCTACTCGCGGGTTTCGTCGTGTCGCTGAGCCTGACGCTGCTGCTTCGGCTGGTCGTCAAGCGCCGCACCCGCAAGTTCGTCATCCGCCGCATCAGGCTGCCGCAGCGCATCTTCTTCACGCTGCTCGGCGCCGGTCTGGGCGTCACGTTCATCACCCGGCCACGGGCGTTCCGCGCCGCCCCCGAGTGGCGCTCGCTGTTCCTGCAGGTCTTCCTCATCGTGATGATCTTCGCGACGGCGCTGCTGCTGACCGGCATCATCCGCGCCGTGGGTGAGACGCTGCTGACGCGCGACGACGACGAGGCCGAGGAGACGCCGCACTTCCGGCGGGTGCGCACCCAGCTGCAGATCGTCACGCGCGTCGCGCTCGCGGTCATCTGGATCTGCGCGCTCGCTGGCGCGCTGCTGACCTTCCCGGAGTTCCGCGCGATCGGCGCCTCCCTGATGGCCTCGGCCGGCCTCCTGTCGATCGTGGCCGGCCTCGCTGCGCAGTCGTCCCTGGCCAACATCTTCGCCGGCATGCAGATCGCCTTCTCCGACGCCCTCCGGGTGGGTGACCTGGTGGTGTTCGAGGAGCAGATGGGCTCGGTCGAGGAGATCACCCTGACCTACGTCGTGGTGCGGGCCTGGGACGACCGGCGCTGGATCGTGCCCAGCACCTACTTCACCAGCAAGCCCTTCGAGAACTGGACCCGCCGCGAACCCAAGCTCCTGGGCACCGTCGAGTTCGACCTGGACTGGCTCGCCCCCGTGGAGGCCATGCGCGTCGAGCTGACGAAGATCGTGCGCTCGAGCGAACTGTGGGACGGGCGCACCGCCACGATGCAGGTCACCGACGCGACGGGCGGTCACGTGCGGATCCGCGCCGTCGTCTCCGCCGCGACCTCGGGCCAGCTGTGGGACCTGCGCTGCCTGGTACGCGAGGAACTCATCGCCTGGGTGCAGCACCAGGCCGTCTACGCGCTGCCGCGCACCCGCCTGGAGCCGGAGACGACGACGGCCCCGCCCGTCGAGGAACGCGAGGACTTCGTCGACCGCGTCGTCACCGAGTGGGAGGCGGAGCAGGCCCTCGAGGAGACCAGCGTCCTGCCCGCCGTGTCCAGCAACCTCGAGGACACCGAAGAGGACCCGGCGCTGCCGAAGTGGCTGCACTCGTGGCTCTCGCACCGGCGCCGGCCCGTCGTCGACATCCGCGGCGAGGAGGAGTCGCCGGTGGAGACGACGCTGTCGTCGCGCAGCCCCGAGGCCCGGCTGTACTCCGGCTCGCCGGAGGCCGAGGAGCGCGACCGCAAGATGTCGGGCCCCAGCGCCGCGGACATGGCGGAGCGCGAGAACAACGCCGGCCGGCGCGACCTCGCGTGAGCCGCGGCACCGTCCGCGAGCCAGCACACACGCGCCCCGAGCACAAGGTTGCGGACATTGCGACCGCGCGAATCGCTGCCCACTAGACTCCCAGGCACAAGCGAATCCAGGAGGAGAAGTGGGCAACGTCGCCATCTCGAAGGTTCTGATTGCCAACCGCGGGGAAATCGCAGTACGAGTCATTCGCGCCGCGCGGGACGCAGGGATCAGGTCCGTAGCCGTCTACGCAGATTCCGATGCAGAATCCCTGTTCGTCAGGCTGGCCGACGAGGCCTACGCGCTCAACGGCGCAACGCCCGCCGACACCTACCTCAACATCGACAAGCTGCTCAGCGTCGCTGAGCGCGCGGCGGCGGACGCCGTCCACCCCGGCTACGGGTTCCTCGCCGAGAACGCCCAGTTCGCGCAGGCCGTCATCGACGCCGGCCTCGTCTGGATCGGCCCTCCCCCGGCGGCCATCGAGTCCCTGGGGGACAAGGTCAAGGCCCGCCACATCGCCCAGAAGGTGGGAGCGCCCCAGGTGCCGGGCACGCCCGACCCGGTCGCCGGCGCCGACGAGGTCGTCGCGTTCGCGCGGGAGTTCGGCCTGCCCATCGCCATCAAGGCGGCCTTCGGCGGCGGCGGCCGAGGCCTGAAGGTGGCCCGCACGCTGGAGGAGATCCCCGACCTGTTCGAGTCGGCCACCCGCGAGGCCGTCACGGCGTTCGGCCGCGGCGAGTGCTTCGTCGAACGCTACCTCGACAAGCCCCGCCACGTGGAGACCCAGTGCCTGGCCGACTCACACGGCAACGTGGTGGTCGTCTCCACGCGCGACTGCTCGCTGCAGCGCCGCCACCAGAAGCTGGTGGAGGAGGCGCCCGCGCCGTTCCTGACCGACGAGCAGGTGGCGCTGCTGTACGACTCGTCGAAGGCCATCCTCAAGGAGGCGGGCTACGTCGGCGCCGGCACGTGTGAGTTCCTCGTCGGCACCGACGGCACCATCTCATTCCTCGAGGTCAACACCCGCCTCCAGGTGGAGCATCCCGTGTCGGAGGAGGTCACCGGCCTCGACCTGGTGCGCGAGATGTTCCGCATCGCCGCGGGCGAGGAACTGGGCTACGACGACCCGGAGGTGCGGGGCCACTCCATCGAGTTCCGCATCAACGCCGAGGACGCCGGACGCAACTTCATGCCGGCCCCCGGCACGCTGGTGAGGTGGCACGCGCCGTCCGGCCCGGGCGTGCGGGTCGACGAGGGGTACCACGTCGGCATGACCGTGCCGGGCGCGTTCGACTCCCTGGTGGCCAAGCTGATCGTCACCGGCGCCGACCGCAAGCAGGCCATCGCCCGCTCGCGCCGCGCCCTGGCCGAACTGCAGATCGAGGGCATGCCCACCGTCGTCCCGTTCCACCAGGTGGTGCTCGACGACCCGGCCTACACCGCCGTCGACGGCCACTTCGGTGTGCACACGCGGTGGATCGAGACCGACTTCGCCACCGAGATTCCCCCGTACACCGGCCTGCTCGGCGAGGAGGAGGACCGTGAGGAGCCGGAGGTCATCACCGTCGAGGTCAACGGCAAGCGCGTCGAGGTGAAGCTGCCGGGTGGCTTCGGCGGCGGGCGTCCGGCGGCGAGCAAGTCGGCGAAGAAGCCCACCAAGCGCGACCGTGGCGGGTCCAAGGTCGCGGCCCCCAGCGGCAACGCGCTGACGTCGCCGATGCAGGGCACCATCGTCAAGGTCACCGTCGAGGAGGGCCAGCAGGTGGCCGAGGGCGACACCGTCGCCGTCATCGAGGCCATGAAGATGGAGCAGCCGCTCAATGCGCACCGCGACGGCGTCATCGTGGACCTGAAGGTCGAGCCCGGCCAGGCCGTGACGGCGGGCCAGGTGCTGTGCGAGATCGTCGAAGCCGAGTGAACCGGGGCGTGCTCCACCCGTGACGAGGCGGCCTTGGACCTGAGGCATATCCTTGGGGGACGCGCGTCACGGGAGGGCACGATGATATTCAGCGGCTTCTTCACGATCATCTTCATCATGGTGATCGTCTCGGTCGTGTTGGGCTTCGTGCGCGGCGGCCGCTCCTCCCTGGGCGGGGGTCGGTACCAGGACCATGGCCAACTGGATCCTCGGCAGCAGCCGCAGCAACTCGGCTGGGGCCAGCCGCAGCAGTTCTTCGGCCAGGGATACGGGCAGGCCATGCGATACGGCCATGCCTATGACCCGACGGCGGCCCAGCCGTTGTCGCAGGCGTCCCGCGACGCGGTCAATGCCGACATCACCACCTTCGGCGAGCAGCTGCGCGACCTCGACCTCGACGTCGTGGGCCGTCCCCTCGACGCCGCCGCACAGGCCGACTACGGCACTGCGCTCGACGCCTACGACGGCGCCAAGCAGCAGTTGGAGCGCGCGCAGAGCAACGCCGACGTGAAGCGGATCGCGGAGATCCTCGACGGCGGCCGCTACGCGATCGCCTGCGTCAGGGCGCGCGTCAACGGTGAACCCGTCCCGGAGCACCGGCCGCCGTGCTTCTTCGACCCCGCGCACGGCACCTCCGTCGAGAACGTGCAGTGGGCCCCGCCCGGCGGCGCGATGCGTGAGGTGCCGGCGTGCGCCGCCGACGCCCAACGCGTCCGCACCGGCAACGACCCCTCGATCCGCATGGTCCACGCCGGCCCGCAGATGATGCCGGTCCCCTACTGGGAGGACCCGCAGCAGGCCGCGTGGGCGCAGGGCTACTACGGCCGTTACGGCGCAGACCCCGTCATGCGGCAGATCACCACCGGTGCCCTGATGATCGGCGGCTTCTCCCTGCTGATGGGCCTGCTCGACGACTGACGCCCGAGCCGCTTGTGGGAAGTCCACAACGCAACGGCCGGCATTCCTGACGGAGTCCTCCTGAATGCCTCGGCGCACCCGGGAGTACCCTCGATTCGTAACCTACGCAACCGTAGGTTCAGTTCCCGAGGAGCCCCATGTCCGACGTCACCGCCAAGATCCGCGCCGCCCGCGACCTGCTGCTCAGCCTCTCCGGGCGCGGCGACGAGGCCCGCGCCCAGTTCGAGTGGCCGGAGATCAGCGGCCCGTTCAACTGGGCCATCGACTGGTTCGACGCCATCGGCCGCGACCGCGACGACCTGGCGCTGTGGATCCGCGACGAGGACGGCTCCGACGAGCGCTACACCTACGGCGACCTGGTCGAGCGCTCCGACCGGCTGGCCGGCTGGTTGCGCGGACAGGGGATCGGCAAGGGCGACGCCGTCATGCTGATGCTCGCCAACCAGGTGGAGCTCTGGGAGTCGATGCTCGCCGTGATGAAGGTGGGCGGCATCATCCTGCCCACCGCCCAGGCGTTGCAGGACTTCGACCTCGCCGACCGCGTGGGGCGCGCGGACATCCGGGCCGTCATCGCCAACCCCGTCGACGAGCACAAGTTCGACGGCATCGAGGGGCCGAGCCTGATCACCACGGGTGAGGCGCACGGTCGGTGGGCGAGCATGGCGGAGGCGGCGCACTTCCCCGCCGAGCCGTGCGAGGTCGTCACCGACGCGGCAGACCCGGTGCTCTACTACTTCACCTCGGGCACGACGAAGAACCCGAAGCTGGTGGTCCACACCCAGCTCAGCTACCCCGTCGGCCACCTGTCGACCATGTACTTCATCGGCGTTCGGCCCGGCGACGTGCACCTCAACATCTCGTCGCCCGGCTGGGGCAAGCACGCCTGGTCGAGCTTCTTCTCGCCGTGGCTGGCGGAGGCGACGGTGTTCTCCTACAACTACGGCCGCTTCGACGCCGCCACGATGCTGAAGGAACTGGAGGACGCCAAGGTCACCACGTTCTGCGCCCCGCCGACGGTGTGGCGCATGATGATCCAGGCGAACCTGGGCACCAAGCCGTCGGCGCTGCGCGACATCGTCGGTGCCGGGGAACCGCTCAACCCCGAGGTCATCTCGACGGTGGAGCGGGCCTGGGGCCTGACGATCCGCGACGGCTACGGGCAGACCGAGACCACGTGCACCATCGGCAACGCCCCGGGTGAGAAGGTCAAGCCGGGCGCGATGGGCAAGCTGATGCCCGGCGTTCGGGTGCAGATCATCGACCCGGACACCGGCGAGGAGTCGCGCCACGGGGAGATCACGCTCCCGCTGGACCCGTGGCCGTACAACCTGATGTCGGGCTACCTGGGCGGGCGCCGACGGCGCAGGAGGACGGCCGGTACCACTCCGGCGACCTGGTGTCGGTCGACGACGAGGGCTACCTCACCTACGTGGGCCGCACGGACGACGTGTTCAAGGCCTCCGACTACAAGATCTCGCCGTTCGAGCTGGAGTCGGTACTGATCGAGCACCCCGCCGTCGTCGAGGCCGCGATCGTGCCGGCGCCTGACCCCATCCGGGCGGCTGTCCCGAAGGCGTACGTGGCGCTGGTGGCCGGCTACGAGCCCACGGCCGAGACTGCGCTGTCGATCCTGCAGCACGCGAAGGAGCGGCTGGCGCCGTACCTGCGGGTCCGCCGCATCGAGTTCGCGACGCTGCCCAAGACGTTGAGCGGCAAGGTCCGTCGCGTCGAGCTGCGGGCGCGGGAGCACGACACGAGCATCGAGATCGTCGACTTCCGCTACGAGCAGTTCCCCGAACTGCGCGGTTCCTGAGGGGCGCCAGCGACGAAGGAGCGGTTCATGAGGGGCGCCAGCGACGAATGAGCGGTTCCTGAGGGGCGCCAGCGACGAAGGAGCCAGCGCCCACGAAGGACCAGCGCCCACGAAGGACCAGCGCCCACGAAGGACCAGCGCCCACGAAGGACCACCGCTGCCCGGTTCCTGAGGGGCGCCAGCGACGAAGGAGCCAGCGCCCACGAAGGACCAGCGCCCACGAAGGACCGCCGTGCCCGGTTCCTGAGGGGCGCCAGCGACGAAGGAGCCAGCGCCCACGAAGGACCAGCGCCCACGAAGGACCGGGCCAGAGCTCACGATCCCTTCAGGAACCGTCCTTCGTGGGATGTTCGCCAGGGCTCACGATCCCTTCAGGAACCGTCCTTCGTGGGATGTTCGCCAGGGCTCACGATCCCCTCAGGAACCGTCCTGTCGGCGGCGCTCGAAAAGTAGACAGTTACGGCGCTTGAAAAGTGGACACCTCTAACACGATTGGAGAGTGATCACGATGGAAGATTGGGCATTGATTCGGAGGCTGGCTGCTGAGGGGGTGCCGAAGGCCACGATAGCGAGACGGTTGGGGATTTCCCGGACCACGGTGATCCGAGCGGTGGCCTCGGATGGGCCACCGAAGTACGACCGGAAACCAAAGACGGCCACGTCGTTCACACCGTTCGAGGCGCAGGTGCGTTACCTGCTGGAGGAGACCCCGGACATGCCTGCGACGGTGTTGGCCGAACGGGTGGGCTGGACCGGTTCGATCCGCTGGTTCAGGGACAACGTGAACCGGCTGCGGGTCGAGCATCGCCGGATCGACCCGGCGGATCGTCTCGACTGGGCTCCCGGTGATGCGGCGCAGTGTGATTTGTGGTTCCCGCCACGCAAGCTGCTGCTCGAGGACGGCAATCGGGTGTTGTTGCCGGTGCTGGTGATGACCTTGGCGTATTCCCGGTTCATGCTGGCCAGGATGATCCCCACCCGCACCACCACCGATCTGCTGCTGGGCATGTGGGCTCTGCTGAGCCAGCTCGGGAGGGTTCCTTCCCGGATCTTGTGGGACAACGAACGCGGTATCGGGCAAGGGAGGCTGACCCGCCCGGCGGAGATGTTCGCCGGCACTCTGGCCACGAAGATCGTGTTGCTGAAACCCCGCGATCCGGAGTCCAAGGGCCTAGTTGAGCGACGCAACGGCTACTTCGAGACCTCGTTCATGCCAGGGCGCGTGTTCGACTCACCGGCTGATTTCAACACCCAGTTCACGCAGTGGCTGGCCACCGCGAACGCTCGGCAGGTCCGCACGCTCAGGTCCCGGCCGGTCGACCGGCTGGACACTGATCTGGCCCGGATGCGGCCGTTGCCGCCGCAGGTGCTGCATTTGGGTTGGCGCAACCAGATCCGGCTGCCTCGTGACTACTACGTCAGAGTCGATACCTGTGACTACTCCGTGCATCCCTCAGCGATCGGGGCCAGAGTCGATGTCACCGCCGATCTCGACACCGTCCGAGTCCGCAGGGCTGGCAGGCTGGTGGCGGAGCATCGCCGCTGCTGGGGCAAACACCTCACCATCACCGATCCCGCCCATGTGAAAGCAGCCGCGCTGTTGCGTCACCAGTTCCAACACCCCCGACCGCGGGTCCTCGACACAGACCTGGTCCGTGACCTGGCCGACTGCGACAAGGCCTTCGGCCTCGACAGCGAGGCACTTTAGATGTCCACTGATGCGTTGAAACAGATCCGCTACCTGGCTGCCGCGTTGAAAGCACCCCGCATCACCGAAGCAGCCGCCCGGCTCGCTGACCATGCCCGTGACACCGGCTGGACCCACGAGGACTACCTCGCCGCGATCCTGGAACGAGAAGTCGCCGCCCGCAACGCCTCCGGCGCCCAACTACGGATCCGGGCTGCCGGCCTGCCCGCGGTCAAGACCCTTGACGAGTTCGACTTCGACCAGCAACCCGCCGCACGGGTCCCTATCCATGCGCTGGCATCCGGGGCCTGGCTGGCCGAGCACCGCAACATCGTGCTCCTGGGCCCACCCGGCACCGGCAAAACCCACCTCGCGACCGCACTGGGGGTCGCTGCGGCTCACCAAGGCCACCGGGTACTGTTCGCCACCGCCACCGACTGGATCGCCCGGCTCACCGAAGCCCACAACAGGGGACGCCTCACCGAAGAACTGGCCAGGCTACGGCGCTACCCACTCATCATCGTCGACGAGGTCGGCTACCTACCCTTCGAACAAGAAGCCGCGAACCTGTTCTTCCAACTCGTCTCAGCACGCTACGAACACGCCTCCTTGATCCTCACCTCAAACCTGCCCTTCTCCGCCTGGGCAGGCATCTTCGGAGACCAAGTCGTCGCCGCCGCCATGATCGACCGCATCGTCCACCACGCCGACGTCATCGCCCTCAAAGGCGCCTCCTACCGACTCCGCGACCGCGGAATCGACACCCTGCCCAGCATCAAAGCCGAGCAGGAACTACCCTAAAAACTGTTCACTATTCGACCGCCGAAACCGACCAGATTTCGAGCGCCGTCGACACGTCCTTCGTGGGATGTTCGCCAGGGCTCACGATCCCCTCAGGAACCGTCCTTCGTGGGATGTTCGCCAGGGCTCACGATCCCCTCAGGAACCACCCTTCCCGTATTTGCGGGCACGCGTCACTGCGCGAGGCGTCCACTGTCGCTGCCCCTTTGTTGCCAGTGCGTCCAAGGGCCGCGTGACGAACCCCTGAGGGCTGGGCGCGACGAAGCCACCGGCCTGCTCCGCCGCTCCTGCCTCGCGCTGGACACGGTCACGGACCTCAGGGCTCAATTCCGTCTCCACAGTGGCACCGCGCCACGCCAACGCCGGCAGATCCCCGAAGCGGCCTTCGATCAGCGCGATCTTCTTGGCCCGGCTCCAGCCCTTCAACTGGTGCTCGACCACGAAAGCCTCGTCGACCCGCTCGAACTCCTGCGCCCACACCAGCCGAACCGGCCGTCGGCGCTTCGTGTACTTCGAAGCGATCCCCAACTGATGCTGGCGTACCCGCTCCACCAGGTCATGTCCAGAGCCGACGTAGAAGCTGTTGTCCTTGCATTCCAGGATGTACGTCCATGCCATGCGTCCATGTTCCGCCTCCGACCGTGCACTTGGGAGGGGCGTTGCGGTGGGCTGTGGACAAGTGGGGCAGTCCTTCGTGGGATGTTCGCCAGGGCTCACGATCCCCTCAGGAACCGCCCTTCGTGGGATGTTCGCCAGAGCTCACGATCCCCTCAGGAACCGCCCTTCGTGGGATGTTCGCCAGAGCTCACGATCCCCTCAGGAACCGCCCTTCGTGGGATGTTCGCCAAGGGCTCACGATCCCCTCAGGAACCGCCCTTCGTGGGATGTTCGCCAGGGCTCACGATCCCCTCAGGAACCGGGGGCTACTGGGTGAGGAGCGGGTCGTCGCGGTTGTGCAGTCGACGCGCCGCCTCCGCGATGGAGCCCGACATCGACGGGTAGACCGTGAAGGCGCCGCTGAACTCGTCGACCGTCACCTTCTTCGCCACGGCCAGCGAGACGGCGTGGATCAACTCGGAGGCCCGCGGGGCCACCACGACGCCACCGATGATGATACCGGTGGTGGGAAGGCAGAACAGCTTCACGAAGCCGTCGGTGAAGCCCATCATCTTCGACCGGGCGTTGGGGGCCAGCGGGAGCAGCACGGAGGCGACCCGCACCTCGCCGGCGTCGACGGCCTTCTGCGAGACGCCCACGGTCGCGATCTCGGGCGTGGTGAACACGTTCGACGACACCGTCCGCAGGTCCAGCGGCGACACGGCGTCGCCCAGCGAGTGCCACATGGCGATGCGGCCCTGCATCGCCGCCACCGACGCCAGCGCGAACACGCCGGTGACGTCGCCGGCGGCATAGATGTTGCGGTGCGCGGTGCGCGAGACCCGGTCCACGGGGATGTGGCCCCACTTGCCCAGTTCGATGCCGCACTCCTCCAGGCCGAGGCCCGCGGAGTTGGGGATGGAGCCCACTGCCATCAGGCAGTGCGAGCCCTCCACCTCGCGGCCGTCCTCCAACGTCACCACGACGCCGTCGCCGACGCGGCGGGCCGCGACCGCACGCGCCTCCGAAAGGATGTTCATCCCCCGGCGCTCGAACGCCCGCTGCAGCACCGCCGCGGCGTCCTGGTCCTCGCCGGGGAGGACCTGCTTGCGCGACGACACCAGCACGACGTCGCAGCCCAGGCCGTCATAGGCCGAGGCGAATTCGGCGCCCGTCACGCCCGAGCCGACCACGATCAGCCGCTCCGGCACCTCCGTGAGGTTGTACAGCTGCTTCCAGTTGAGGACACGCTCCCCGTCGCAGGGGGCGTCCGGGAGTTCGCGGGGCGTGGTGCCGGTGGCGACCAGCACGATGTCGGCGTCGAAGGCTTCCTCGCCCTGCTCGGTGGCCGCGATGACGCGGTGGGGCCCGTCCATGCGGGCCTGTCCCTTCACGATGGAGACCCCGTCGCGGCGAAGCTTGTCGGCGATGTCCCGCGACTGCGCGTGTGCCAACGCGAGCACCCGCTCGTTGACCTCGGCGAGGTCGACCTTGACGACCTCACGCACGTTCTCCGCCTGGATGTGCAGCCCCAGCTGGCTGGCGTTCTTGATCCGCACCATCACCTCGGCGGTGGCGATGAGGGTCTTGGACGGGACGCAGTCGCTCAGGACCGCGGCCCCACCGAGCCCATCGCGCTCGATCAGGGTGACCTCACCGCCCAGCTGATTTCCGACGAGGGCGGCCTCGTAGCCGCCGGGCCCTCCACCGATGATCACAACCTTGGTCACGGCCCCCATCCTGTCATAGCCGCGCCGCACGTGAGGGCGCTCACTTATGCTGAAGGGCGTGAGTGAAGCATTTGACCTGGCCGGCCAGGCCGCAACGTACCTCCGTGACCGACTCGGCGAACAGCGCATCGACATCGCCCTGGTGTTGGGCTCGGGCTGGTCCTCGGGCGCCGATTCGCTCGGCGAACCGGTGGGCGAACTGGCACTCGGCGACGTCCCGGGCTTCAGCAAGCCCGTCGTCAGCGGCCACGGCGGCAAACTGCTCCTCGTGCGCACCGCCGGCGGCAAGCTCGCGGCCATCTTCACCGGCCGCACCCACTTCTATGAGGGCCGCGGCGTGGCACCCGTCGCCCATGGCGTGCGCACGGCAGCCGCGTGGGGCGCCACGACCATGGTGCTCACCAACGGCTGCGGCGGCCTCAACCCCGAGTGGGCGCCGGGCACCGTCGTGCTGATCAAGGACCACATCAACCTCACCGGCGCCACGCCGCTCGAGGGCGCCAACTTCGTCGACCTCTCCGAGGCCTACTCCAAGCGCCTCCGAGGCGTCGCCAAGGAGGTCGACGGTGACCTCCCGGAGGGCGTCTACGTCCAGTTCCGCGGGCCCCAGTACGAGACGCCGGCCGAGGTGCGGATGGCGGGCATCCTCGGCGGCGACCTCGTCGGCATGTCCACCACGCTCGAGACCATCGCCGCCCGTGAGGCCGGCATGGAGGTGCTCGGCCTCTCCCTGGTCACCAACGCCGCCGCGGGCCTGAGCGAGACCAACCTCGACCACGCCGAGGTGCTGCAGGCCGGCCGCGACGCCGGGCCGCGCCTGGCCGCGCTGCTGTCCGCCATCGTCGGGAGGCTGTGATGCAGGACCTGCTGGGCGCCGCCATCCGCTGGCGCGACATGGACCCGGACCCGGAGACCCGCGAGGAGCTCGACCACCTCGTCGTCCAGGCGCAGGCCAACGACCCGACGTTCCGCGAGGCGGCCGAGAAGGAGCTGCGGCTCGCGTTCGCCGGCCCGCTGGAGTTCGGCACGGCCGGCCTCCGTGGCCCCATCGGCCCCGGCCCCTCGAGGATGAACCGCTCGGTGGTGACGCAGGCCGCGGCCGGTTTCGCCGCCTGGCTCGCGGCCCAGGGGCACGACGGCGGCAAGGTCATCGTCGGCTACGACGCCCGCCACAAGTCGGCCGACTTCGCCGAGGACACCGCCCGCATCATGGCCGGCGCCGGCTTCGAGGTGCTGTGGGTCACCGAGCCCACCCCCACCCCGGTGATCGCGTTCGGCATCCAGCACTTCGGCTGCGTGGCCGGCGTCGTGGTGACCGCCAGCCACAACCCGCCGCAGGACAACGGCTACAAGGTCTACCTCGGCGACGGCTCCCAGATCGTGCCGCCGGCCGACGCCGAGATCGCCGCCGAGATCGCCGAGGTGGCCGCCCGTGACTGGACCGGCCTGCCCAGCGCCGAACAGCGCACCGACGTCACGGCCGAACTGCGTGCGGCCTACGTCGCCCGGGCCGCCTCGCTCTACCCCGCCGACGCCCCCCGCGACATCGTCTGGGTCCACACCGCCATGCACGGCGTGGGCTCGGCGACGGTACGCGCGGTCGCGCAGGCCGTCGGGCTGCAGGCAGCCCACGAGGTCGCCGCCCAGGCGGAGCCCGACGCCGACTTCCCCACCGTCGCGTTCCCCAACCCCGAGGAGAAGGGCGCGATCGACCTCGCCGTCGACCTGGCCGCGGAGAAGGGCGCCGACGTGGTGATCGCCAACGACCCCGACGCCGACCGCTGCGCCGTCGCCGCCGTCGTGGAGGGGCAGTGGCGGATGCTGACGGGCGACGAGCTGGGCTCGCTGCTGGGTGACGACGCCATCCGCCGCGGCGTCCCGGGACGCTTCGCCAATTCCGTCGTCAGCTCCACGGAACTGGGCCGCATGGCCCGCGCCGCGGGCCGCGAGCACGTCACCACCCTGACCGGCTTCAAGTGGATCGGGCGCGTGCAGGACCTGGCGTTCGGCTACGAGGAGGCCATCGGCTACTGCTGCGACTCGCGCGCCGTCCCGGACAAGGACGGCATCACCGCGGCGCTGACGGTGCTGCGGATCGTGGCGGAGCTCAAGGCCGAGGGGCGCACGCTCGCCGACCGGCTCGCCGACATCTCCCGCACGCACGGGCTCACGGCCACCTCGCAACTGTCGGTGCGGGTGGCGGACCTGTCACTGATCGCCGACGCCATGGCGCGGCTGCGCGCCAACCCGCCGGCCACGCTGCTGGGCGAGCCGGTCGTCGTGACGGACCTCGCGGAGGGGTCCGGCTCCCTGCCGCCCACCGATGCCGTCGAACTGACCGGTGCGTCGGTGCACGTGGTGGCGCGGCCGTCCGGCACCGAACCGAAGCTGAAGTGCTACCTCGAGGTGCGCCTGGGCGTCGACGAGTCGCAGGACGTGCCCGCCGCGCGGGCGCAGGCCGCGGAGAAGTTGGTCACGCTGCGGCGCGAGATGGCCGAGGCCCTGGGCGTGGACGCCTAGGAGCGGGCCCCTAGACCTCCCTGCGCTCGCGGCGCGGCAACATGCCGTTCTCCACGCCCCACAGCACGGCCTGGCTGCGCCGCTCGACGCCCATCTTGCGATAGGCGGAGCGGATGTAGCTCTTGACCGAGTTGATGCTGAGGTACGTGGACTTCGCGATCTCCTCGTTGGTGATCCCCTGGGTGATCAGTGCGATGACCTCGGCCTCGCGCGCGGAGAGGCCGTGGGCGCGGCCGGGCCAGTCACCCGTCGACACCTCGTGCGGCGCCTCCTTGGGCTCGATGACCTGCTCACCGCCGTGCACGCGGACGAGCACGTCGCACAGCGTCTCGGCGTCGACCGCCTTCGACACGTAGCCGTCGACGCCCGCCTCCAGCGCCTGTGCCACGTGCTCGGGGCGGGTGTTCCAGGAGTAGAGCACCACGCGCCGGAACTTCGGGTTGCCGACGAGCCGCCGGACGTCCTCGTGGATGTGGAGCTGCCCGAAGGCGTCGAACAGGATGAGGTCCACCGACTGCATCGGGTCCGCCATGGTGTCGAGTTCGACCAGGTCGAGCCGCGAATCCCCGGCGAGCAGCTGGGCAAGGCCCTCGACGACTATCGGGTAGTCGTTGACGATGGCGACCGTGATGGCGTTGCGTCTCTCCTGCACGAATCGACCCTACCGCCGCCGCTTCACCGCGGCGCGGATTTCGACGCAGACCCGCGCCCGCGCCCCCGCCCGCCAATGCTGGCCCCGCGTGGGTACTCTGGACACATGTTGAAGCTGCGCGCCGGTCTGACAGCCCTTCTCCTCGTTCTCTTCACTGCCTTGACCGTGGTGCCCGCCGCGGCAGACGACTCCGCACCGATCACCCGGTACCACGTCGACGTGAACCTCACCGAGGACGGCGTCGCGCAGGTGGAGGTGGACTTCACGATGGACTTCTCCGCCGTCAACGGCCGCGGCCCGTACTTCCTGTTCCCCACCCGCCAGGACGGCGAGCCCGGCGAGCGCTACGTCTTCGAGTACGACAACATCTCGGTCACCTCCCCCACCGGCGCCCGCACCGACGTGCAGCGCGAGAGCACCTCCGACGGCTTCCGGCTGCGGATCGGCAACGCCAACGTGGTCAACACCACGCCCGAGGACTACGTGGTCAACTACGACGTCACGGGCCTCATCGCCTCAGACCACCCGGAGTCCGGCCTCGACGAGTTCAACTGGGACGTGATCGGCCCGGCGTGGGAGTCGCGCTTCAGCGACGTGCAGGTCACCGTGACCGGCCCGGCCGGCGTGGAGCGCACCGCCTGCTTCTACGGCCCGTACGACAACCAGACCCCCTGTGACACCTCGTTCAGCGGCGACACCGCCACCTTCTCCGTACCGTCGGTGAACCCGAAGACCCCCGTCCAGGTGGTCACCGGCTTCCCGGCGGGCACCTTCGGCGGCGTCACGCAGAACATCGAGGAGATCGTCAGCCCGTTCGAGCTGACCCCCGCCACCGGCGCGGTGACGGGCGCCGGCCTCCTCCTCGCCATCGCGGGCCTGCTGATCGTGCGCCGCAGGCACACCCGCGACGAGGTCTTCCTGGGCCTCACCCCGGGGCTCACCCCCGCCGCCGGTGAGCAGGGCCGCGTCGGCGCGAAAGCCGGCAAGACCCCCGTCACGGTGCAGTTCCACCCGCCGAAGGGCGCCACCCCCGGGGAGATCGGCACGCTGATCGACGCGACGGCCGACAACGTCGACGTCTCGGCCACCATCATCGACCTGGCCGTGCGCGGCTACCTGCAGATCGAGTCGGACGGCCGCAAGGACTTCACGCTCTACGCCACCAACCCGCCCGCCAACGACACCTTGCTGCCCTACGAGCGCAAGCTGCTGGGCGACATCTTCAAGGGCCAGCCCGTGCGCCGCTCCCGTGAGCTGAGCAAGGCGAAGTTCCAGAACGTGTTGCCCGACGCCCGCCAGGGGCTGTACAACGCCGTCGTCCAGAAGGGCTGGTTCAAGTCGAACCCGCAGGTGGCGCAGATGGTGCCGATCGCGCTCGGCGTGCTGTGCCTGCTCGGCGCCGTCGGCATCGTGTTCGTGTTCGGCGCGTTCGGCTGGGGCCTGCTGGCCATCCCGGTGGCGCTGTTCGGCATCGGCCTCATGGTGCTGTCGGGCGGCTTCCGCAAGCGCACGGCCACCGGCTCGGCCTACCTGGCGCAGGCGAAGGGCTTCGAGCTCTACCTGCGGACCGCGGAGAAGGAGACGCTGCGCTTCGAGGAGGGGCAGGACATCTTCTCCAAGTACCTCCCCTACGCCATCGTCTTCGGCGTGGCGGACCGCTGGTCGAAGCTGTTCGCCCAGCTCGGCGCGGAGGGCATCTACCAGGCGGACACCTCGTGGTACATCGGTGCCGACCTGATGCACGGCTACTACTTCGCGAGCGCGATGAACAACCTCACCCACTCGTTCAACGACGTGATGAACCAGGCCCGGATGGACGGCATGAGCCAGGCCACCGGCGGTTCGTCGGGCTTCTCCGGCTTCAGCGGTGGCGGCGGTTTCGGCGGCGGTGGCGGCGGCAGCTGGTGACCGTCAGCGGCGGTCGTCGTGGCGCGCCTCGCCGTGGCGGTGCTCGTCGACGTCGCGCAGCTCGTGGGCGTCGTGGCGGATCGAGCCGTCGTCGCGACGGTCAGGATTGAGTTCGTCGGCCTCGCGCGCCCGCCTGTCGATCTCGGCCTGTGACTCCCCCAGCGTCTCGCGCCGCTTGGCAGCCTCCTCCGCGATCCGCTCCGCCTCGAGGCGGGCCTTCTCGGCGTCCACGCGGGCCCGGTCGGCCTCGATCTCCTGCTGACGGACGCTGAGCTCCTCCTCCTGGAGGGCCACCCTGTCGCGGTCTGCCTCGCGCCTCAGTTCCTCGGCGCGCCTGCGGTCCTCGACGAGCCGTTCGGCCTTGCGCTTCCCGGCGACGCGCACGGCCAACGTGATCACGACGACGAGGACGATCAGGACGGCGATGATGAGGACGATCGTGGTCGGGGACAGCTCGTTCATGGTGACTTCCTTGCCTCTCCCGCCGCGGGGCGCGACGGATCATCTCAGCACACCAGAGGCGGCGCACCGGCACCACACCCCTTGGGTAGGCGGCGGCCGGCCGCGGCACGGCGGGCGGCGGGCGTGCCGTAGGATTTCGTGCCATGGCTCGAACCCTGGTGCTGATCGCAGGCCCGTCCGGAAGCGGCAAGTCGCGCATCACCAGCCTCGCCGCCGACGGTGAACGCGCCGTCGCCCTCTCGCTCGACGACTTCTACCGCGACCTCGACCATCCGGGCCTTCCCATGACGCCGATGGGCATCCCCGACTGGGACGACGTGGCGTGCTGGGACGGGGACCTCGCGGTCGAGACGCTGCGCACCCTCCTGCGCGACGGCCGCGCCGAGGTCCCGGTCTACGACATCTCGCTCTCGCGGCGGGTCGGTTCCCGCACCCTTGAACTCGGCGCCGCCGACATCGTGCTGGCGGAGGGCATCTTCGCCATCCAGACCCTGGACGCAGCCCGTGCCGCCGGGCTGGAGGTCGAGGCACTGTGGCTGGACCGGCGTCGCGCCGCCAACTTCCTGCGCCGCCTCAGTCGGGACCTCCAGGAGCACCGGAAGCCGCCGCTGGTGCTGCTGCGGCGGGGCTGGTCCCTGTACCGCGCGGAGCCGAGGCTGCGGCAGGCGGCGCTGGCCGCCGGGTTCCGCGGCATGTCGATGCGCCGCGCCCTCGGCTCCATGAAGCGCCGCTGACGCACCCCGGCTGAAGGCGCCCGGAGCCGCTGGGCTACGGTCGAGGCATGACCGCCGTACTCGACAGGGCGGCCGCGACGAGGCACCGGCCGACCACCTTCGCACTCAAACAGACCATGGCCGCCACGGGCATGGTGTTCGTGCTGTTCGTGGTGGTCCACATGCTAGGCAACCTCAAGGTCTACGGCGGCGCCGCGTCGCTGGACGGCTACGCCACGTGGCTGCGCGAGGTGGGCTACCCGCTGATCCCGAAGAAGGGCGTGCTGTGGGCGCTGCGGGTGACGCTGGCGGTCAGCCTGGTGGCGCACGTGGCCGCCTCCGTGACGCTCTGGCTGCGCGGGCGGACCGCGCGGGGTCGGCACCGCCGTCGGTCCATGCCGCGGGCCACGGCGTGGACGGCCCGCACGATGCTGCCGGGCGGCGTGGTGATCCTGGTGTTCATCCTGGTGCACCTGCTGGACCTGACGATCGGTGCGCTGGTGGCCCCGGAGGGCTACGCGCACGCAGGGCCCGACGGTGTGATCCCCGCCCACGCCAACCTCGTGGCGAGCTTCTCCCGCCCCTGGATGGCGGCGTTCTACAGCCTCACCATGGTGGTCATCGGCGTGCACGTCTGGCACGGCTGGCGCACGCTGCTGCAGGACTGGGGTGCGACCGGGCGCCGGTTCCGCGTGGCGTGGGCCACCGTCGGTGCCCTGCTGGCGCTGGCCGTGGTGGCGGGCAACGCGGCCATCCCCGTCCTGGTGCTGGCGGGGGTGATCGCATGATGCTCGACGCGCACGTGCCCAGCGGCAACCCGGCGACTGCGTGGGCCCGCCGCACCTCCGAGTACCGGCTGGTGAGCCCCGCCAACCGACGGCGGATGACGGTGGTCGTGGTGGGCACCGGCCTGGCCGGGGCCGGCGCAGCCGCCGCCCTCGGCGAGTTGGGCTACCGCGTCGAGTGCTTCACGTTCCACGACGCGCCACGGCGGGCGCACAGTGTCGCCGCACAGGGCGGCATCAACGCGGCCAGGGCGCGGAAGGTCGACGGCGACTCGCTCGCGCGGTTCATCAGCGACACCGTCAAGGGCGGCGACTTCCGCGGCCGGGAGGCCGACGTCGTGCGGCTGGCGACGGAGTCGGTGCGCGTGATCGACCACCTCCAAGCCATCGGCGCCCCGTTCGCGCGTGAGTACGGCGGGCAGCTGGCCACGCGCTCGTTCGGCGGGGTGCAGGTCTCCCGCACCTACTACACGCGCGGGCAGACGGGCCAGCAACTCCAGGTGGCGGCGTCGCAGGCGCTGCTGCGCCAGGTCGCGCGCGGCACCGTGACGCTGCACACCCGCACCGAGATGCTCGACCTCGTGGTGGCCGACGGCCGCGCGCAGGGCATCGTCACCCGTGACCTGGTCACCGGCGAGATCGGGTTCACGCCCGGCCACGCCGTCGTGCTGGCCACCGGCGGCTACGGCTCGGTGTACTTCCACTCCACCCTCGCGATGAACTCCAACGCGACGGCGACCTGGCGCGCGCACCGACGTGGCGCGCTGTTCGCCAGCCCCTCGTTCGTGCAGTTCCATCCGACCGCGCTGCCGGTCAGTTCCCACTGGCAGTCGAAGACGACGCTGATGAGCGAGTCGCTGCGCAACGACGGCCGCATCTGGGTGCCGGCCACCCCCGGCGACACGCGCGCGCCCGGCGACATCCCCGAGGCCGAGCGCGACTACTACCTCGAACGGCGCTACCCCGCGTTCGGCAACCTGACCCCGCGCGACATCGCCTCGCGCGCCGCACGCGACGAGATCGAGGCGGGCCGCGGCGTCGGGCCCTTGAGGAACTCGGTCTACCTGGACTTCCGCGACGCCCTCGCACGACTCGGGCGCGACACGATCACCGAGCGGTACGGCAACCTGTTCGAGATGTACCGCGACGCCACCGGCGAGGACCCGTACGCCGTGCCGATGCGGATCGCGCCCGGCGCGCACTTCACCATGGGCGGCCTGTGGAGCGACTACGACCAGATGACGACGGTGCCCGGCCTGTTCGTCGGCGGCGAGGCGGGCAACAACTACCACGGCGCCAACCGCCTGGGCGCGAACTCGCTACTGAGCGCCTGCGTCGACGGCTGGTTCACGCTGCCGCTGTCGGTGCCGCACTACCTCGCGCCGCTCGTCGGCCACCCGTTGCTGGGGGCAGACTCGCCCGAGGCAACGGAGTCGCTGGCGTGGGTGCGGCGGCGCACAGAGCGGCTCGTCGACAACGACGGCGTCGCCCGGCCCGTGGCGTTCCACCGGCGGCTCGGCGAGATCCTCTACCGCGGCTGCGGGGTGTCACGCAGCGAGGCGGGGCTGCGCCGCGCGCTCGACGACGTGCGGGCGCTGCGCGAGGAGTTCTGGCGCGACGTGCGCGTGGCCGGCCCGGCGGACCGGCTCAACCAGGAGCTGGAGCGGGCCGGGAGGGTCGCCGACTTCCTCGAACTGGCCGAGCTGATGGTGCTCGACGCCCTCGACCGCACCGAGTCCTGCGGCGCCCACTTCCGCGAGGAGCACGCGCTGGCCGACGGCGAGGCGGCCCGCGACGACGAGCACTGGTGCAACGTCTCGGCGTGGGAGACGACACCCGAGGGCCGGCACGTGCGGCACCTGGAGGAACTCAGCTTCGCCCTGGTGCCCCTGGCAGTGAGGAACTACCGATGAGGGTCGAGATCGAGGTCTGGCGGCAGGACGGACCAGCCGAGGCGGGCCGCTTCGAGACGCACGTCGTCGACGACGCGACACCCGAGATGAGCCTGCTCGAGCTGCTCGACAGGCTCAACGACCAGCTGGCCGGGGCAGGAGTCGAGCCCATCCAGTTCGAGTCCGACTGCCGCGAGGGCGTCTGCGGGGCCTGCGGCGTGACGGTCAACGACACGCCGCACGGGCCGGTGCCGAGGACGCCGTCGTGCCGCCAGCACCTGCGGGCCTTCGGCGGCGTGTCCCGGTTGCGCATCGAGCCGCTGCGCTCGGCCGCGTTCCCCGTCGTGCGCGACCTCGTGGTGGACCGCTCGGCGCTGGACCGGTTGATCGCGGCCGGCGGACACGTCGACGTCATGGCCGGCACCGCACCGGACGCCGACGACGTGCTGGTGCCGCACGACGCCGCCGAGCTGGCGTTGGACTTCGCCGCCTGCATCGGCTGCGGCGCGTGCGTTGCCGCCTGCCCCAACGGCGCGGCGCACCTGTTCGCCGGCGCGAAGCTGGCGCACCTGGCGCTCATCCCGCACGGCAAGCTGGAGCGCGGCCGGCGGGCACGGGCCGTCGTCGACGCGCTCGAGGCCGAGTTCGGGCCGTGCTCCAGCTACGGCGAATGCGTCGAGGTGTGCCCGGCGGGCCTTCCGCTCACCGCGGTGGCCGCCGTCCACCGGGAGCGCCTCGGGGCCGCCTTCCGCGGGCGCGCGGACTGAGTCGGCGCCAGTTGGCCGGACCGGCCGTGGGGCCAGGGCCGAGGCGCGCGACTCAGCCGGCGATGGGCGCGAACGACGGGCCGGTCTCCGCCAGCTTCTCGTCGAGCTTGGTGAACAACGGGCTGGGCTTCTCCAGCGGCGTGCCGGCCACGATCGGGCGCGACTCCCACACGGCCTGCTGCGCGGCGTAGTCGCCCTGCAGCGTGGGGTAGGTCAGGTCGCCGTCGGTCACCTCGACGATCTGGGGCTGCGCGGCCCACACGCCCTGGTTGCCGAGCGCCTCGAAGATCCGCTGCGCCGAGTGCGGCAGGTACGGCGTCAGCAGCGTGTTGCAGTCCGCGATGACCTGCAGCGCGACATGGAGGACGGTGTCGCGGCGCGCCGGGTCCTCCTTGAGCTTCCACGGCTCCATGTCGGAGATGTACTTGTTCGCCAGGCCGACGATGCGCATCGCCTCGGTGATGCCGGCCTTGAAGCGGCGGGCGGCGATGTGGTCGCCGACTGTGTCGAACGCCTCCCTGGACGCGTCCAGCAGCGCACGGTCCTCGTCGGTCAGCTCGCCCATGGCGGGGATCGCGCCGTTGTTCTTGTGCGCCATCGAGATCGAACGGTTGACCAGGTTGCCCCACTCGTTGGCCAGCTCGAAGTTGATGCGGCGGACGAACTCCTCCCACGTGAAGTCGGTGTCCTGGTTCTCCGGCCCCGCCACGGCGATGTAGTAGCGCAGCGCGTCCGGGCCGAACTCCTGGAGGAAGTCGCCCACGAAGATCGAGGCACCGCGGGAGCTGGAGACCTTGGAGCCCTTCATGGTCATGAACTCGGAGCTGACCACCTCGGTGGGCAGGCGCAGCTCGCCCAGCTCGGGGCGGACGGTGCCGCCGAGCGTGCCCTGCCCGTTGGCGCCGAGCAGGATGCCCGGCCAGATCACGGAGTGGAAGACGATGTTGTCCTTGCCCATGAAGTAGTAGGACAGCGCCGCGTCCTCGTTCCACCACTTGCGCCAGGCCTCCGGGTCCCCGGAGCGCTTGGCCCACTCGATGGACGCCGACAGGTAGCCGATGACCGCGTCGAACCAGACGTAGATGCGCTTCATCGGGGCGTCACGCCAGCCGTCGAGCGGCACCGGCACGCCCCAGTCGAGGTCACGGGTGATGGCGCGCTCGCGGATCTCCTTGAGCAGGTTGTGCGAGAACTTCAGCACGTTGGGCCGCCAGTCCTCGCGGGTGTCGATCCACTCGGCCAGCTGCGGTGCCAGCTTGGGCAGGTCGAGGAAGAAGTGTTCGGTCTCGACGAAGTTCGGCGTCTCGCCGTTGACCTTCGACTTGGGGTTGATCAGGTCTGCCGGGTCCAGCTGGTTGCCGCAGTTGTCGCACTGGTCGCCGCGGGCGTTGTCGTAGCCGCAGATGGGACAGGTGCCCTCGATGAAGCGGTCCGGCAGGGTGCGCCCCGTCGACGGCGAGATGGCGCCCATCTGCGTCTTCGCGACGATGTAGCCGTTCTCGTGGAGCGCCGTGAAGACCTCCTGGACCACGTGGTAGTGGTTGGGGGTCGTGGTGCGGGTGTAGAGGTCGTAGCTGAGGCCCAGCCCCTGCAGGTCGGAGACGATCTGCGCGTGGTACTTGTCCGCCGTCTGGCGGGCGGTGAGGCCCTCGGAATCAGCCTTCACCTGGATGGCCGTACCGTGCTCGTCGGAGCCGGAGACCATGAGCACGTCGTGGCCCGCCATGCGCATGTACCGGGAGAAGACGTCGGAGGGGACTCCGAAGCCCGACACGTGACCGATATGGCGGGGGCCGTTGGCGTAGGGCCAGGCGACGGCAGCTAGAACGTGACTCATGCGCGACATCCTATCGTCGCGATCCGCGTGGCCCCGCCTCGGCGGTGGACGGTCCACCCCCGCGGGGCCGATCGCTGGGCGGCGCCGGGAGAAACGCTCGGGGTCGACTGTTCACCTGCGCGTCGACGTCGCCGATCCGCGCCCATCAGGCGACTTTCTCCAAACCAAGACCGCTCCCACAGCGCCCTTTCGCTCAGCCACCATGCCCGAATCGCTTTGTCCTACAACTCGTCGTAAACTATCCGTTCGTGACGTTGAACGTAGCCGGAGACACATTGGTACCAGATCCCACGGAGTGGGACGGATTTGCAGATGGGCCCTGGCGGACCCACATCGAGGTGCGGGACTTTGTCCAACGCAACTACACCCCCTACGACGGTGACGCGGCCTTCCTGGCCGGCCCCACCGACAAGACCCTTGCCACCTGGCAGCGGCTCGAGGAGAACTACCTCTCCGTCGAACGCCGCAACCGGGTGTTCGCCGTCGACGCCGAGACCCCGGCCGACATCGACGCCTTCCCCGCCGGATACATCTGGAAGGGCGACGACGTCATCGTCGGGCTCCAGACCGACACCCCGCTGAAGCGCGCCATGATGCCGTTCGGCGGCTGGCGCATGGTGGAGACCGCGCTGCGTGAGGCGGGCGCCAAGCCCGACGAGCGCGTCAAGGAGATCTTCACGAAGTACCGCAAGACGCACAACGAGGCGGTCTTCGACATCTACACCCCCCGCATCCGTGCGGCGCGCTCCTCCCACATCATCACGGGCCTGCCCGACGCCTACGGCCGCGGCCGCATCATCGGCGACTACCGCCGCGTCGCCCTGTACGGAGTCGACGCCCTCATCGCCGACAAGAAGCGGGCCAAGGACGCCGTCGCCGACGAAGGGTTCTCGGAGCACTGGGCGCGCTACCGCGAGGAGCACTCGGAGCAGATCAAGGCCCTGCAGAAGCTGAAGCACCTCGGCGAGATCTACGGCTTCGACATCTCGCGCCCCGCCCGCACCGCCCAGGAGGCCGTGCAGTGGACCTACTTCGGCTACCTCGCCTCGATCAAGTCGCAGGACGGCGCCGCCATGTCGATCGGACGCCTGTCGGCCTTCCTCGACGTCTACTTCGAGCGTGACCTCGCCGCCGGCCTCATCACCGAGACCGACGCACAGGAGATGATCGACGCCCTGGTGATCAAGCTGCGCATCGTGCGGTTCCTGCGCACCATCGACTACGACCAGATCTTCTCCGGCGACCCCTACTGGGCCACGTGGTCCGACGCGGGCCTCGGCGAGGACGGCCGCTCGATGGTCACGAAGACCTCCTTCCGCCTGCTCCAGACGCTGCGCAACCTCGGCCCCGCGCCCGAGCCGAACATCACGGTGTTCTGGGACCCGGCCCTCCCCCAGGGCTACAAGGACTTCTGCGCCGCGATCTCCATCGAGACCAGCTCGCTGCAGTACGAGGCGGACGACCGCATCCGCGACTACTGGGGCGACGACGCGGCCATCGCCTGCTGCGTCTCCCCCATGCGCGTGGGCAAGCAGATGCAGTTCTTCGGCGCCCGCATGAACGCCGCCAAGGCACTCCTCTACGCCATCAACGGTGGCCGCGACGAGATGAGCGGCAAGAAGGTCGTCGAGGGACACGAACCCGTCCAGGGTGATGCGCCGCTGGACTTCGACGACGTGTGGCACCGCTACGAGCAGATGCTCGACTGGGTGGTGGGCACCTACGTCGAGGCGCTCAACATCATCCACTACAGCCACGACAAGTACGCCTACGAGTCCATCGAGATGGCGCTGCACGACTCCGAGATCCTCCGCACGCTGGGCTGCGGCATCGCCGGCCTGTCGATCGTGGCGGACTCGCTGTCGGCGATCCGCTACGCGACCGTCACCCCGGTGCGCGACGAGAGCGGCCTCGTGGTCGACTACATCACCGAGGGCGACTTCCCCCGCTACGGCAACGACGACGACCGCGCCGACGAGATCGCCGCCGTCGTGGTGCACACGATCATGCAGAAGATCCGCGCCCAGGAGCTGTACCGCAATGCGCTGCCCACGCAGTCGGTGCTGACGATCACCTCGAACGTCGTCTACGGCCGCGCCACCGGCTCGTTCCCGTCGGGCCACCGCGCCGGTACGCCGTTCGCACCGGGCGCCAACCCGGAGAACGGTGCCGACTCGCACGGCATGCTGGCCTCCATGCTGTCGGTGGGCAAGCTCGACTACCACGACGCCCTCGACGGCATCTCGCTGACCAACACCATCACCCCCACGGGCCTCGGCCGCGACAAGGACGAGCAGGTCACCAACCTGGTCGGCCTGCTCGACGCCGGCTTCGTGCCCGAGAACTGAGGAGAACCGACATGTCCGTGAAGACCTTCGACGAACGACTGGCCTCGATGAAGGCGTCGCGCGACGAGCGCGACCACCGCCCCGGCCTGTTCCACGCCAACATCAACGTCCTCAACCGCGAGACGCTCGAGGACGCGATGGAGAACCCGGAGAACTACCCGAACCTCACCATCCGCGTGTCGGGCTACGCCGTGAACTTCGTGAAGCTGACCAAGGACCAGCAGCGCGACGTCCTGGCCCGCACGTTCCACTCCAACGCCTGATCGGTCCCTGAGCGTGCCCTTCGTCGTCGCCCGGTTCGCAAGCTCACTCGGCAACGCTCAGGAACCGCGAGAACTGCAGCATGACTGACATCTCAACGGTCCCTGAGCCTTGATCCACCGGTGGTGGTGGGGTGTTTGTGTGCGGCGTTACAGGCGAAATGCCTTCTG
>NZ_BAABLV010000025.1:0-27876 GCF_039544535.1 Tessaracoccus lubricantis | reverse complement strand
ACGTTCCGCAAAGGCGTCGAGATCGCCACCCTGGACCCGTTCCACGGCTACAAGAACGCCATCAACGACCAGTTGGAGGACGCCGTCGCGGTGCTCGACGCGTTCCACGTGGTCAAGCTCGGGACGGCCGCGGTCGACGAGGTCCGCCGCCGGGTCCAGCAGGACATCCACGGCCACCGCGGACGCAGAGACGATCCGTTGTATCGGATCCGGAACCTGCTGCGAGCCGGGCAGGAACACCTCACCGACCGGCAGAAGACCCGCCTGGAGACCGCGTTCACAGCCGACGACCGACACGTCGAAGTCGAGGTCGCCTGGCACTGCGCCCAACAACTCCGCTCCGTCTAGCACCAATCCAGCCACGCCGACGGCCGCAGGGTCGCGGACAAGATCCTCGCCACGTTCCCCTCATGTCCGATCCCGGAGATCGCCCGCCTCGGCCGGACGCTGAACCAGTGGCGCGACGCGTTCCTGGGCTACTTCACCACCGGCGGCGCCAACAACGGCGGAACCGAAGCCATCAACGGGTTGATCGAACTCGCACGCCGCGTCGCCCGAGGGTTCCGCGACCCCGACAACTACCGCCTCAGAATGCTCCTCATCGGCGGCGGTCTACGACTATGACCCCACGCTCAGGTACGAAGAGCCTGCAATAGCGGTTCCAATCTGCTCACCGGCAACAGACCCGCACACGCTGATCTACTTTGTACGACTAGCGAATCTAGCCATTCTGTACAAGCTGTCAGGCCAGCTGTCGTACAAACTGCAGTGCATCTCGACAGGAGCGTCGAGATGCGCTCTACTTCTTAGGAAGTGGCCTTTGTAAATTAAGCGCTCAAAAGTAGAGCGCCTGCCCCTCTTCGAGCGGCCGCTGGTCGCCGCGGACCTCCATGATGTCCGGCACGTGAGCCCCGTCCGTCAGTAGCAACCGACACGGCTGGGCCACCAGCCGCGACACCTCTGGATCCCTGTCCAGTTCCCGCAGCAGGTCATGCTCCAGCCCGGACTCCACCGCCAACCTCGACTGCGTCGTCCAACAAAACGGCGCCGACGGGATATGACGCGACGACGCACGCACCTTCGGCTCCCGCACAGACTCCAACTCCGCCAAGGTGGACAGCCGTCCGCCCACTCCACCAACTCGCCGGCGAGCCGAAAATCGAAACAGGCACAACAGACTCAAGGGCTGGCGCCGCCCCCGTGCCCCAGATGTGCTGGGACATCAGAACCTCAATTCCCGAGTTGAGAAGTTGATCGAGGGCGTCTCTGTTCCAGCAGGGGCGCCCTCACTTCATGCCAGGACGCACCGCCTCCAGAGGCGTCGCTGGGGTGGACCTGGGCGTTGTCAGTCTGGGCCCTCTGTCGTGCGCCCTACTTTTGACAGTTGACTGATCAGCCCCGACATCAGCGCGAACCACATGTCCAGGGCTGAGGGGTCGGTGATTCCGATCTCGGCCATGGCCCTGCGCGCCTGCTCGGCCACTTGAAGCGACGGCTCGTAGGCTGCTTCAGAAGGCTCGAAGCCGGGGATCACCCGCCAGAACATCAGCTGCAGCGGGGCCGGGTTCTCCGTCGCGAAGTCGAAGAAACCGGAGGCGATCGTGCGGAGGCGCGCCACGGGCTCGTCGGGGCAACGCGGTGGCGGTGCTCAGGTCGAGCAGGGCTTGGTAGGAGTCCTTGAACATGGCGTCGTAGATGCGGTCCTTCGCGTCGAAGTACACGTACAACGACGGTGCGCGCATCCCGACGGCGGAGGCACCAAGGTCTTCTTCTGACCCGCCCGCGAGGTTCGCGTCAGTCGACGGGGCGGCGCCGCGCAGCCTTCAGCTCGGCGCGGTGCCGCTTCGACTGCAGTCGGCGCTCGACGGAGCCCCGCGTGGGTCGCGTCGCGCGGCGCTTCGGCGGTGGGGGAGCCAACGCCTCGCGCAGCAACCCAGCCAGCCGCTGCCGCGCCAAGGACCGGTTCCGCAGTTGGGACCGCTCGTCGGAGGCCTCGACGGTGAGCACGCCGTCGACGACCCGGTGCCGCAAGCGGTGCAGCACCCGTCGTCGCTGCGCATCGGTGAGCGTGGGTGAGGCCGCGACGTCGAACGACAACTGCACCTTGCTGTCGGTGGTGTTCACGCCCTGACCGCCGGGCCCGGAGGAGCGGGCGAACCGTTCCCGCAGCTCGGCGGCGGGGATGACCAGGCCGTCGGGGATCCCGGGGCCCGGGTCCACGGTCAGATCGCTCATGGCCGAGAGTCTACGAGCCGAGGTACCTCCGGCGGATCCGTCACCGGCGCGACGGCAATAGCGTGCTGGGCATGGTGTGGCGATCCTGGGCATGGGTGGTGCTGGCCGCGGTGCTCCTCGCGGCCGTCTCCCTGGTGAGCAACATGACGACTCCCGCACAACTGGCAGGCGACGTCGACGGGGTGCTGGCGGTGCGCCTGACCCTCAGCAAGCTCGCCAACTCCGGCACCGCATGGGCGGGCCTCCTGGTGTTGGCGGGGCGGATCGTCCGGGACCCCCGTCAGGCGGCGGCCGCCGGCATCCTCAGCGGCTGGCTGTCACTGGCCATCCACTACGGCCTCGGCCAGCTGGCGGGCATCTTCACGCCGCACATCTGGGCCGAGAACCTCAATTGGTTCCTCATCACCGGCGCGGTCGGCGCGCCGCTGGGCCTGGTCGGTGCCGCGACCGGCAGGGCGGATGGGCTCGGCCAGCTCTCCAGGCTCGTGATCCCGCTGGGTGCCGTCGTCGAACCGTTCTACCGGGGAATGTTCGCGCAGCCCGACGTCGCCCCCTGGCCGGGGGTGCTGTCCAGCATGGCCTGCGGCAGCGTGCTCGCGGGTCTGGGCGCGGCGGGTCTCGTGGTGGCGCTGCGCCGCCCCGCAGGACGGGCGCGATCCCTAGACTCGGCACCATGACGCGCCCCACGTTCGACGAACTCGGCCTGGCCACCGCCCGACTGTGGGCCACCCGCAGCGCCGACGCGAAGGTGCAGGTGGGCGCCTGCATCCTCGACCGATGGAACCGCGTGGTGGGGGTGGGCTACAACGGCCGCGCCGCAGGCGAGCCCAATGAGCGCGAGTCCATGGCGCAGGGCCACAGCGGCTTCATCCACGCCGAGGTCAACGCGCTGCTCGCCGCGAACTGGAACGGCGAGGGCCACACGCTGTTCGTCACCCACGAGCCGTGCGCCACCTGCGCCCGACTCATCATCAACTCCCGCCGCGTCACTCGGGTCGTGTACGAGACCGGCTACACCGAGGTCTCCCGGGCCGACGCCGGCCTGCCGTCGGGCGCGCAGATCCTCCGCGACGGCGGGCTCGTCGTCGAACTCAGGGAGTGAGGCCCGCCCGCCATGCCACCATGGACGGATGAAGCTGCCTGACAAGGCCCCCAAGGCCAAGGCCTCCGCGCTCCTCGGCACCACGCTCCTCGTGGCACTGCTGGCGGCCATCGGCCTGGCCGAACTGTTCGGCGAGATCCTCGAGTCCGTGGGCGACAGGGACGGGGTCGCCGCGTGGGACCGCCCGGTGCTCGACTGGGCCATGGCAGCGCGCACGCCGTCGTTCACCGCGTTCGTGGCTGGTACTCGAACACGGGCGGGCCGCTCTGGCAGCCCGTCATCACCGGCATCGTGGTGGCCTTCCTCAGCTGGCGCTGGCGCGACATCACCCCGCTGGTGCTGACCGCCATCGCCGTCGGCGGCTCCCTGCTCATCACGGTGTTGGGCAAGCACTACATCGGCCGCGCGCGGCCGCCCGTCGAGGAGGCGGTGCCGCCGTTCGAGTCGTCGATGAGCTTCCCCAGCGGCCACAGCCTGAACGCCCTGGTCATCGCCGGCATCCTCGCCTACCTGCTGATCAGGCACTTCTGGGCGCGCAGGCGCTGGGCCGCCTGGCTCTCGGCCGCCGTCGCCGCCCTGTACGCCATCTCCATGGGGCTGTCGCGCGTCTTCCTCGGCCACCACTGGCTGACCGACGTGTTCGGCGCCTGGGCCATCGGGCTGGCGTGGCTCACCGTCGTCATCGCGTGCCACCGCGTCTGGCACATGGTGCGGGCGCGGACGGAGCCGGGGCCCGTCGAGGAGGAGCGGGCCCCCGCCGCCTGAAACCGCTGAAACCCGCCGTCAAAGGTGGGACAATGGAACACATACGGAGCCGGGCGGCGTTGCCCGCGCCCCCGGCGCAGCCCCGCGTAGGAGGGAAGGGCGCCATGAATGAGAACCAGTTCACCAAGATGCAGAGCGCCCCCGGCTTCATCGCCGCGCTCGACCAGAGCGGCGGCAGCACCCCCGGGGCACTCAAGCGCTACGGCATCGAGTCCTGGGCGGACGACTCCGAGATGTTCGACCGCGTCCACGAGATGCGCACCCGCATCATGACCAGCCCCAGCTTCGACGGCAGCCGCATCCTCGGCGCCATCCTGTTCGAGGACACCATGCACCGCGACGTGGACGGCATGCCGACCGCCCGCTACCTGTGGGAGGTGAAGAACGTGGTGCCCATCCTCAAGGTGGACAAGGGCCTGCTCGACGAGGAATCCGGCGCCCGCCTGATGAAGGACATGCCGAAACTCGACGACGTCCTCGCCCAGGCCCGGGAGCACGGGGTGTTCGGCACCAAGATGCGCTCGGTGGTCATCACTCCGGGGGCCGGGTTGAAGGCTGCCGTGGACCAGCAGTTCGACGTCGGCCGGCACATCTTCGCCGCGGGGCTCGTCCCCATCCTGGAGCCTGAGGTGGACATCAAGAGCCCGCAGAAGGCCGACGCCGAGCAGCAGTTGCACGACCTCCTCAAGGAGGGGCTCGACGCGCTGCCCGACGGCGACTGGGTCATGCTGAAGCTGACCCTCCCCGAGGTGGACGACCTCTACCGCGACCTCGTCGAACATCCGCGGGTGCTGCGCGTGTTCGCGCTGTCCGGCGGCTACACGCGGGCGGAGTCCAACGAGCGGCTCGCACGCCAGCACGGCGTGGTGGCCAGCTTCTCGCGGGCCCTCACAGAGGGCCTGACGCAGGGCCAGACGAAGGAGGAGTTCGACGCGCTGCTCGACGAGTCGATCGGCAGCAACTATGCGGCGTCGACCACCTGATCCCCGCCGGTGAGACGCCCGAGGCCGGGCACGAAGCGCCCGGTCCTCGCGGCGTAGTTCCGGTAGGCAGGGCCGTGCGTGGCCAGCAGGTACGGCTCCTCCTCGAAGCGCACCTGCAGCTGGATGCCGATCACCAGCGCCATCAGGCTGAGCGCGCCCAGCCACGTGGGGGCGGCGACGGCGAACCCCAGCGCGGCGAGGATCATCGCGGTGAAGATCGGGTTGCGCACGTACGCGAACGGCCCGCCCGTCACCAGGTCGGTGGTCTCCGTGGCGTCGACGCCCACCCGCCACGAGGAGCCCATCGTCGACTGCGCCCACAGGACCGCCGCCATGGCCAGCAGCGCGATGATCACGCCGGCGGCGAACGGCCATGCCGAGTCGGTCAACACCGGCAGCACGCCGAGGCCCACCAGCGCGGGCGAGAGGAGGAAACCCACCAGCGCGAGCGCGAACAGCCTGCCGCCCCACCAGCCGGCGGAGCCCATGCGGCCGGAGAAGCCGCGGAAGCCGGCGTCGCCGGTCTCGCGGACGGAGCGCGCGGTGCGCCAGCCGAAGGCCGCGCCCAACGCCAGCACGTAGGCGGCGAGGGTGACCCACGCCCTCATCTCGATGCTCATCCGCCGTGGCCTTCCGGTGTGACGTGGACGTTGACCTGCCAGAGGTGCGGCACGGTGCCGCGCACGTGGTCCTCGACGGCGTGCGCCAGCCCGTGCGCCGCCTCGACGGTGAGCGCACCGTCGACCGCGACGCTGAGCTCCGCCACGAGCCGGTGCCCCGACCAGCGGGCCCGCGGCTGCGAGACGGCCGCCACGCCCGGGACCTCGGCGGCGCTGGCCTCGATGGCGTCGATGGTGCCCGGCTCCACGCCGTCCATCAGGCGGCGGATGACGCTGCGCATCGAGCTGATCAGCACGCCCACGATCACGGCGGCGATCACCAGGCCGATGACGGGGTCGAGCCAGGGCAGGCCCAGCCAGGCGCCGATCACGCCGATGGCCACGGCCACCGAGGTGAGCGCGTCGGTGCGGGCGTGCTGGCCCTCGGCGATCAGGGCCGCCGAACCGATCCGTCGGCCGGCCCGGATGCGGTACCAGGCCACGACCTCGTTGCCCAGCGCGCCGACGATGGCGGCGGCCATCACCCACGGCAGGTTGGTCATGTCACGCTCTGCCGACAGTGCCGTCACGGACTCCCACACGATCAGCACGGCGGACGCAGCGATGACGAGGCCGATCAGCAGCCCGACGAGGTCCTCCGCCCGGCGGAACCCGTAGGTGTACGCGCGGGTGGGGGCGCGGCGGCCGAGGCGGAACGCGATGATCAGCGGGATCGTCGTGGCCAGGTGCCCGAGGTTGTGCACCGTGTCGGCCAGCAGCGCCACCGAGCCGCTCATCAGGTAGATGACCACCTGGAGCAGCGCAGTGGCCGCCATGCCGGCGAGGCTGATCCACGACGCGCGGATGCCGATGGAGCTGGCCTCGTCGGCGCTGGTGACGGCGTCGACGTGGTCGTGGCTGTGCGGGATCAGGGCGTGCTTGACCCGCGCCCACACGCCCGAGCCGTGCTCGTGGTCGTGGTGGTGCCCGTGCTCATGGTCATGGCCGTGGCCGTGCCCGTGGTCGTGGTCATGCGGGTGGTCGTGGTGCTCGTGCCGGAGACCTGTCTCGGAAGTCATGTTTGAAGCTTATCTGCGCAATTGCGCAGATAACAAGCCAGATGCGTACGATGGACGCATGCACGAACACCCGATCCGCCAGGTGCCCGACGACGAGCACGCCAACCTCGCATCCGAGACGTTCCGCATGCTGTCGGACCCCACCCGGGTGAAGCTCCTGTGGGCGCTGTTCCAGGGCGAGCACAGCGTGGGCGCCCTGGCCGACATGGTGGGCGCGGCGCCCACCGCGGTGAGCCAGCACCTGGCCAAGCTCCGCCTCGCCGGCCTGGTGCAGAGCCGCCGGGAGGGCACCTTCGCGTACTACCGCTCAGCCGACGAGCACGTGCAGCGGCTGCTCACCGAGGCGCTCTCGCACGCGGAGCACGTCTCCGGCATGGTCGAGCACACCTACCGCTGAAACAGCGCGGCGATCTCCTCGTGGGCGGCGATGTAGCCGTCGAGCAGCTGGCGCCCGAGGACCGGCGAGTTGACCAAGGGATGCAGCGCGAAACCCTCCCACGCCTTGTCGGGGTCGCGGGTCAGTGCCGCCTCGGCGATCGCCTGCTCCGCCGCGCGCAGCCGCGCCATCATCCCCAGTTCCACGAGGCTCACGGGCCCGACGGGCAGCGGGTGCACGCCGTCGCCGTCGACGACGCAGGCCACCTCGACCACCACGTCGTCGGGCAGTTCCGGCACCACGCGCCGGCCGTCGGACAGGTTCGCGACGTCGAGGATCATCCGCTCCGGCTCCCCGGTGGCCAGCGCCCGCATCATCCGCAGCGCCACCTCCTGGTAGCCGCCGCCCATGTCCTCCTCTCGCCGCTCCTCGTCGCGGGCCTCCGCCATGTAGGTGGCCTCACGCTCGTGCAGCACGGTGTGCCAGAGCGCCAGCGGGTCCTCGGCGGAGGCGACGTGCTCGTAGAACTGCGCCTGCTGGGCCTGGAGGTACTGGCCGCGGGTCTGCTCGTTCCCGCCAATGCGCCCGACGGCGGACGTGGTGTGCCAGTAGTAGTACAGGTACTCGTTGGGCAGCGCACCGAAGGCCCGCACGAAGTCCTTGCCGATGAGGCGGGCCTCCTCGACGTGGTCCAGCCGCTCGTCGTCGGCGAGGATCTCCGGTAGCCGGTCCACGCCGTCGACGCTCACCGACCGCAGGAAGCCCATGTGGTTGAGGCCGACGTAGTCGTAGTCGACGCGGTCGCGGTCGTGCTCCAGCGACACGCCCAGGAGCCGCGACACCCGCCGCACCAGCCCGATCGGCGTGTCGCAGATGCCGACGACACGCTCGCCGAGCACCCGACGCATCGACTGCGTCACGATGCCTGCCGGGTTGGTGAAGTTGATGGTCCACGCATCGGGGGCCACCTCGGCGATCGCGTGCGCCACCTCCTGCATCACCGGGATCGTGCGCAGCGCGTAGGCGAGGCCGCCCGGGCCGATGGTCTCCTGGCCGAGCAGCCCCAGGTCCAGCGCCACGCGCTCATCCTTGACCCGCCCCTCGGAGCCGCCCACGCGGATGGCGGAGAAGATGAAGTCGGCACCGACGAGCGCCTCGCGCAGGTCCGTGCTGACCCGCAGCGACGGCGGGTCCTCCAGCTGCGCGGCCCGCGCCCGGATCACCCGGGCGATGCCGTCGAGTCGCGACTGCGAGTTGTCGTGCAGCACGACCTCCTCGATGAATGGGCGGCCGTCGGCCATGGCCACGGTGTTGGTGGCCACCGCGTCGTAGACGAGCGGCACGCGGAAACCGCCGCCGCCGAGGATGACGAGCTTCATGGGACGAGGACCTCCAGATCCGTCTCGGGGGGCAGTTGCAGTGAATCGGGGCCGGCGGCGTTGTCGGTGATGAGGCCGGTGAACGCCGTCAGCGGCGCGATCTCCAGGAACCCGCTGCCGGGGAACTTCGCGTGGTCTGCCAGCAGCCACGAGCGCGACGACACGTCGATCATCGCCCGCTTCACGGGCACCTCGCTGGGCGTCGAGTCCAGCACTGCGCCGTCCGGGCGGACGCCGGCGGCGCCGAGGAACGCCACGTCGACGCGGACCTGCCGCAGGCACGACTCCGTCAGCACGCCCACCAACGACTGGTAGTTGGGGCGCAGCACGCCGCCCATCACGACCAGGTCGATGTGCGGGGCGTTCGACAGCGCCGCCACCACGGCCAGCGACGCCGTCACCACCGTGATCGAGCGTTCGTGCAGGTACGGACACATCGCGAACACCGTCGTGCCGATGTCGAGGGCCACGACGTCGCCGTCGCGCACCAGGCCTGCGGCGGCCCGCGCGATGCGACGCTTGGCACCTGTCTCACGGCCGGCGACGACGTCGAACGCGGCGTGGTCGGCCTCGGGCCGGATGCTGTGCGGGCGGCACGCGCCGCCGCGGACCCGTTCGACGACGCCGGTGTCGGCCAGGTGCTGGAGGTCGCGGCGGACGGTGGCCTCGGACACGTCGAGCGCGGCGGCGAGCTCCTGCACCGAGGCGGAACCCTTCGCGTGGACGAACTCCGCCACCCTGCGTTGGCGTACGTCGGTGAGCATGACTCGACGATATATCCGAACTGCAATCAGCATCGATAAACATCAATCATTTGCAAACAGAACGTGGCAGACTCATGCCAAAGACAGTCAAGGAGGATCCTCATGTCGCCAAGTCCATTCCGTCGCCTGCTGAAGCTGGGTCTGGCGGGTGCCGCAGCCCTCAGCATGCTGGCCGCCTGTGCCCCCGGATCTGACTTCCCTGAGCCCGCCGAGCCCGCGGACACCTCGTCGTCCGCGGCCGCCGAGGGCCCCGTCGACCCGGCCGGCCTGGGCGACATCACGCTCACGGTGTGGGACCAGGAGGTGCGCGGCAGCCAGAACGATGCCCTCGTGGCCCTCAACGAGGCGTTCATGGAGAAGTACCCCAACATCACCATCGAACGCCAGAGCCAGTCGTTCGACGACCTCAAGGCCCAGGTGGCCCTCGCGCTCAGCGGCAACGACGTGCCCGACGTGGTGCAGGTCAACAACGCCCGCGGCGACATGGGCCAGTTCGTCACCGCCGGTCAGCTCACCGACCTGAGCCCCTACGCGGCGCAGTACGGCTGGGAGGACCGCTTCCCGGCCTCGGTGCTGTCGAAGGTCCGCTACTCCGACGACGGGACGACGTTCGGCGAGGGCAACCTCTACGGCCTGCCGCAGACCGGTGAGATCGTCGGCATCTTCTACTCCAAGAGCAAGCTCGAGGCGCTCGGCGCCGAGCTGCCCACCACGTGGGACGAGTACTTCGCCATCCTCGACCAGGCCAAGGAGGCCGGCGAGCAGCCCATGATCCTCGGCAACATCGAGGGCTGGCCCGCCATCCACGTCTTCGGCCCTCTGATGGCCAACTACGTCGAGCCGGAGGAGGCCGTGAAGCTCGGCATGGGCAACGCGGGCGCCAGCTGGCTCTCCGACGGCAACAAGGCCGCCATGGAGCAGTTCGCGAAGTGGGGCACCGAGGGCTACTTCGGCTCCTCGCCCAACGGCACCGACTACGACGCCGCCTGGAACGACTTCACCAACGGCACCGGCGTCTTCCTGCCCGGCGGCTCGTGGCTGGGCGTCGACATGGAGGCCGTGATGGGCGACGACCTGGGCTTCATGGCCCCGCCGCCCGCCGTCAACGGCGAGCTCGCCACCACCGGCGGCACCGGCATCCCGTTCTCCATCCCGGCCAACGCCGAGAACAAGGACGCGGCCGTGGCCTACATCGACTACATCACCAGCGACGAGGCCATGAAGCTCATCGCCGAGAACGGCGGCTTCCCGGTGCTCGGCGCCGCCGACCTGGCGCCCGAATCGGGCGTGCTCAAGGAGATCTTCGAGGCCTTCGACAAGGTCTCGGAGGAGGGCACGCTGCTGCCGTACCTCGACTACGCGACGCCCACCTTCTCCGACACCGCCGGCCAGGGCCTCCAGGAGGCCGTCGGCGGGCAGCGTTCGCCGGAAGAGGTGCTGCAGTCGTTCGAGGACGACTACAAGGGCTTCACGGGCGAGTGACGATGGCACGACGGGGTGGCGGGGGCCAGGCGCGGCCCTCGGCGGTGATCAGGGGGAGGGCCACGCCCTACCTCTACCTGCTCCCCGCCTTCCTCGTCTACGCCGCGTTCCTCCTGTACCCGCTACTGAGGTCCGGCCAGTTCTCGCTGTACGACTGGCCGGGCTTCGGCCCGTCCGAGTTCGTGGGGCTCGGCAACTACGCCGCCCTCATGGGCGACCGCCGCTTCCTTGCGGCCATCCTCCACGCGCTGATCCTGATCATCTTCTACTCCGTGCTGCCGCTGGTTGTGGGCCTCGTCCTGGCGGCGGTGCTGCGGCGGGGCCGGGTGCGCGGCCTGGGCTTCTTCCGCGTGGTGATCTTCATGCCGCAGGTGATCGCGCTGGTCGTGGTCGCCGTCGCCTGGTACCAGATCTACTCGCCGCGCGGGCTGCTCAACGCCGTGCTGGAACTGGTGGGGCTCGGTGAGTTCGCGCGCGGCTGGCTGGGCGACCCGACCTTCGCCCTGCCCGCCGTCGGCATGGTGGGCTTCTGGCTGCAGACCGGCCTGGTCATGCTGTTGCTGCTGGCAGGCATGAACCGCATCTCCAACGACCTCTACGAGGCCGCCCGGCTCGACGGCGCAGGCCCCGTGCGCGAGTTCTTCTCGATCACCCTGCCCAGCGTGCGCGGCGAGATCGCCACCGCGCTGGTGCTGACCATCATCGCGGCGCTGAAGACGTTCGACCTGGTCTACGTGACCACCTCGGGCGGCCCGGGCACCGCCACGACGGTGCCCAGCTACGAGGTCTACAACCGCGCGTTCAACCTCAAGCAGGTGGGCTCGGCCTCGGCCGTGGCCATCGTGCTGACCATCCTGGTGTTCGTCATCAACGTGTTCGTCTCGCGGATCGGTGAAGAGAAGGAGGTGCGACGGTGAAGGTCTCGGCCGGTGAGCGGCTGATGAACTACGTGATCCTCAGCCTGTTCGCGCTCTTCGCGCTGTTCCCGATCATCACCATCCTGGTCACGGCGCTGCGCCCCCAGATCGGCGTCGTGGGCGGCGCGCTGCACTGGGAGAACTTCGTCACCGCCTGGGAGCTCGGCAACTTCGCCACCGCGCTGACCAACTCGCTGCTGGTGGCGCTGCTGGTGGTCAGCCTGGCGCTGGTGCTGTCGATCCTGGCCGGCTACGCGTTCGGCACGATGCGGTTCCGCGGCTCGACGGTCCTGTTCTACCTGTTCCTGCTCGGGCTGATGGTGCCCGCCGAGGCCATCGTCATCCCGCTGTTCTTCGACCTGCGCAACCTCGGCCTCACCGACACCATCTGGGCCATCGCCCTGCCGCAGGTGGCGCAGTCGGTGGCGTTCGGCACGTTCTGGATGCGCGCCCAGTTCCGCGCGCTGCCCCGCAACCTCATCGAGGCCGCGGCCATCGACGGCACGTCGGGCCTGGCCGCGCTGTGGCGCATCGTGGTGCCGCCGTCGTTGCCCTCCATCGCGACGGTGTCGGTGCTGATGTTCATGTGGACCTGGAACGAGTTCCTCATCCCGCTGATCATGAGCCCGGGGGGCCAGTGGCGCACGGCCCCGTTGGGGCTGGCCATCTTCAAGGGCCAGTACACCTCTGATCACGCGCTGCTGGCGGCCGCCGGTGTCATCATCGCGGCGCCGATCATCGTCGTCTTCCTGCTGTTGCAGCGCTACTTCATCAGCGGGATGCTCGAAGGAGCCTCGAAGGAATGAACCAGCACCAGCACCAGGAACCCGTCTGCTACGACTGTTGGAACTGGGACCCGCTCGCCGAACTGCGCTCCGACGACGACCCGCCGCTGGACGTGGTGACCACCGGGCCGCTGTTCTTCGACATCATCTTCACCGGCCTGCCGCGGCTGCCAGAGCCTGGCGAGGAGCTGCAGAGCACCGGCATGGGGTCGTGCCCCGGCGGCATCGCGAACCTCTCGACGGCGACGGCGCGGCTGGGCCTGCGCACCGGCCTGGTCACCGGCTTCGGCGACGACGCGTACGCCGACTGGATGTGGGACACCCTCTCCGAGCAGGAGCACATCGACCTGTCGTGCTCGCGTCGCTTCGAGAACTTCCACTCGGCCATCACCGTCTCGATGGCGTTCCGCGGCGACAGGGGCATGGTCACCCACGAACATCCGCTCCCCGAACCGCTCGACGACCTGCTGCTCGCCGCGCCTGCCGCCCGCGCCGCAGCGGTCGACCTCAAGCGGCCCGGCCAGTGGTGGGACAAGCTGCGCCACGAGGGCACCTTGATGTTCGCCGACGTCGGCTTCGACGAGAGCGGGCGCTGGGACAAGGCGCACCTCGCCCCGCTGAACCAGTGCCACGCCTTCACGCCCAACTCGGTGGAGGCCATGGGCTACACCCGCACCGACCGGCCCAGCAACGCCGTGCGGGCGCTGGCCAACCTCGTCCCACTGGCGGTGGTCACCGACGGCGTGCGCGGGTCCTACGCCATCGACAACACCACCGGCGAGGAGGCGTACTGCCCCAGCGTCGCCGTCGACGCCATCGACCCGACGGGGGCCGGCGACGTCTTCGCCGCCGCCATCATCCTGGGCACGCTGTCGGGCTGGAGCCTGGAGCAGCGGCTGCAGTTCGCCTCGCTGAGTTCGTCGCTGGCCGTGCGGCAGTTCGGCGGCTCGCTGGCCGCACCCGGCTGGGGCGACCTGGCCGACTGGTGGCGCAACCTGGAGCGCCTCCGCGACGAGGGCGACCTCAGGGCCGCGCACATCGGCCGCGAGTACGCGTTCCTGGCCGACCTCATCCCGACGCACCCGGTGCACGGCGTGCGTCGCGCCCAGGGCACGTTCGCGATGGCGTCCGACGCCGGCCACGCCCCGGGCTGACCGTCGAAGCAATCACAAACCGTCAAGACCTCTCAACTGCACTCATGTTGTGCCTACTATGAGCGCAATCCTCATACAACTAGGGCAACGCCGTCGTTGCCATTGGAGGTTCCGATGAGAAGACAGTTGTTAGCCCTGGCCGCTGCAATGGCAGTCGGCTTCGGCCTCCAAGTCCCGGCCTGGGCACAGGACACCGAGCTCGCCGTGGGCGAGGGGTCCGTGGCCACCGAGGTCAACCCCAACAAGGTCGACGTCCTGGGCATCTGGGCCCACCCCGACGACGACGCCGGCTTCGTGACCCCCTGCGGTGTCTGGACCGACCGCTTCGACGTCAAGTGCGGCGTGGTCATGCTCACCCGCGGTGAGGGCGGCTCGAACTCGGTCGGCGACGAGGCCGGCCCCGACCTGGGCCTGCGCCGCGAGAACGAGGACCGCACCTCCTTCTACCGGGCCGGCATGTACGACATCTACAACATCGACGCGGTGGACTTCTGGTACAACACCAGCGCCGCGCTCACCGAGGACATCTGGGGTTCCGAGCGGATCCAGCGCCAGGTGGTGCACATCATCCGCCAGACCCAGCCCGAGATCCTGATGGGCTGGCCGCCCAGCCCGGCCGGGCACGGGCACCACCAGTACTCCGGCCGCGTGAACTGGGAGGCCGTCCAGCTGGCCGCCGACCCGAACGCGTTCCCCGAGCAGCTCACCGGCCCCGACGCCGTCGAGCCGTGGCAGGTCAAGGTCATCACGTCGGGCGCCGCCACCAACGGCACCGGCGGCCAGCTCGCCGCCGAGTGCAACGCCGGCTTCGTGCCTGCCGACAACAACCAGTTCACCGTCGTGGGGACGTGGACCGGGTTCGAGTCGCCGTACACGTGGCTGGAGGGCAACGTGCAGGGCATGGAGCCCGGCACCCCCATGACGTGGGCGCAGGTGGGCCGCGAGGACAACCGTGGCCATCCCACGCAGGCGCGCAGCAAGCTCACCGGCCTGTGGGATCCGTTCTGCCAGCGCTACGGCATCGCGCAGTCGCTGGTGCCGTTCCAACCCAACGGCACCGCCGCCAACGCGCGTGACGACGCCATCCTCTTCGGCACGCTGGTCGCGGACCCGGGCGGCATGCCGCTGGGCTCTACCTACACCATCGAGGTGGACGACTACTTCCAGGCGCCCGGGGTGCCGTTCGACGTGACCGTCACTGCGAAGTCCGGCTCCGGCACCATCGCCGCCGGCGACGTGACCCTCGGCGTGCCCGAGGGCTGGACCGTCACCGGTGACGCCGAACTCGGCCCCATCACCACCTCCGCCACCTCCAGCGCCACGCTCACGGTGACGCCGTCGGACGACGCGGCGCTGGCCCGGTACAAGATCGAGGCCCATTTCGACAACGGCACCGTCACCGCCTACAACGACACCCGCGTGCAGCTGGTGGCGGGCGTCGAGGGCCAGTTCCAGCGCTGGGGCAACTACGCGGCCTACGAGGCGTGGGCCGACGAGTTCACCCGCGTGTCCGGCCGGTCGTCGGCCGAGCGCCAGATCGGCGCCGGCGAGTCCGTGACCATCCCGGTCATCGTGACCAACCGCACCACCGTCCCGCAGACGGGCGAGGTCTCGCTGCAGGTGGCCGCACCGTTCACCGTCGACCAGGCCACCGTCGCCTACACGGCGCTGGGGGCCGGCGAACGGCAGACCGTCAACTTCGTGGTGACCCACACCGACCCGTCGGACGTGGGTGGCCGCATCGTCGACGTGCCGATCGTCACCACGGCGACCGCGCTGGGCTCCACCAGCACCGAGACGCTGCGCCTCTACGTGGTGCCCACCACCGTGATCCCGGAGGCGGAGACGGAGCCGGTGGTCGACGGTGTCGCCGACGAGGTCTACGGCGACCCGGTGGACATCGGCCGACGCTGGGAGGGCGCGCAGTGCGAGCCCAACGGCACCGACTGTGGCGAGGGCAGCACCATGCGCCTGGCCTGGCACGCCGACGCCCTGTACGTCACCGCGTTCGTGGTCGACAACATGGCCAGCGCCGCCGCCACGCCGGAGCGCTGCTTCGGCCACTGGCTGGTGGATTCGGTCGAGGTGCTCCTCGACCCGCTGGGCGGCTCGCGTGACACCTCCACCACGTTCAAGAGCGGCATCATGCCGTTCACCGACGACCCGTCCGGCGCCGCCGGCCAGGGCGCGAACGGGCCGTGCTGGAGCCGTGACGCCGACAACCACCAGGGCTTCTCGTCCGGTCCGCTCGCGGCCACCGTCGAGGGCGGGCCCAACTCGCCCGGCCAGGAAGTGGCGGTCGACGTGACCCGCAACGACGACGGCACCTACGTCGGCGGCGGGTTCACCGTCGAGGTGAAGATCCCGCTCGAGAACCTGCCTGCGGCGGTCGTGACCGGTGCCGCCCCCACGGGCGCGCAGGCCACCAACGACGTGGACCCGGACTATCTGGGCCTCAACGTCACGCCGTACGACTCCGACGTGCAGACGTTCATCGGCAAGACCCGCACCGCCTGGTCGCCGTTCGGCAGCCAGCAGTCCGAGCCGTACCGCTGGGGGCACGCGTACCTCGACGGGTACACGGCGCCCGACGGCCGTTCGACGACGCCCGACACGCCCACCATTCCCGACGAGGCGCTGCGTGGCGTCGAGTCGCCGCAGACCATCTACCAGTCCGCGGCCCGTGGCGTGACGATCGCCGGCCTGCAGGCCAGCCGGGCGCTCACCGTGCGCGGTGTCACCTTCGACGACGGCGGCGCCACCATCAGCGTCAACGCGGCGAAGGCCGGCACGGTCAGGGCGTTCGCCTGGAACGGCAACCCGTCAGCCATCCCGGTGTGGGTCTCCAGCTGCCCGGGCGACGAGCTCGGCTTCTCGACCTGCAACCTCGAGACCGACACCGCTGCCGCCCCGTGGGCACCCGACATGGGCGGACGCCTCCTCGGGCAGGCCGAGAAGGCCGTCAGCCCGGGCACGGCGACGGTGCGGTTGGCGCTCGACGCCGATGCGCTGGAGACGCTGCGGGGCGAGGACGGGATGATCCTGATCTCGTTCGACGACGCCGACGGCGCGGTCAACGCGTGGCAGTACCCCGTGGTGCTGCGCGACGTGAAGCCCACGCAGCCGCCGACGCCCCCGACGTCGCCTCCCACGTCGCCCGGCAAGCCGGACTTCGTGCGGACCGCTCCCTACACGCTCCCCGGCTTCCACAACCTCAACGGCCGCCAGTGGGAGACCACGTGTGAGGAGTACTCGCAGACCGAGCGGTGCTGGACCTACATCTGGGCCACCACCGTGAAGGTGGAGGACGGGCAGTACGTGCGCACCACGGGCTGGGCGTTCAACAACCTCACCTACCTGCCGTTCATGACGCGGGCCGAGTGGGGCACCAACCCGCTGGGCCACACGGGCGAGTGGACCGCGACCGATGGCCGCATGTGGCGCACCGAGTGCGACACCGCAGCCACCGGCCGCGGCGGCTGCCGCTCCTACGCGATGGTCACGGTGTACCAGGCGACGGCGAAGGCCGGCGGCGGGTACACGTTCAGCCAGAGCAACGAATGGGTGTTCAACAACATCGTGATGTTCAAGGAACGCATCTAGGCACCCCTCCGGTGACAGGGGGCGGGCGGCTTCGGTCGCCCGCCCCTTCCTCATTCCGACAGGGCGCGGCGCGCCGGCGTCTGGATCACGCCCTGCACCCGGACGGCCAGCGACGCCTCCAGGTCTCGGCCCTCGTTGCGCAGCGCGCGGTTGAGCATGAGGACGGCGTGGTCGGCGTCGGACGCGCGCCCCAGCCGAGCGAGCGTCTCGATCTCCAGCACGGCCAGCACGTCGTCGTCCGGCGCGCCGATGCGGCCACGTTCGATGGCCCACATCGCGGTCTCGGGGTCGCCGTACTTGAGGCTGCGCTCGGCCAGCACGCAGGCTGCGTCCACGATCATCGCGATCATGTCGGCCCGCAGCTGCTCGGCCCACTGCCACTGGAACGCGAAGGCACCCAGCGGGACGCCGCGCACTAGCGTGAGGGCGTCGCGGAGCGCCTGGCTGCTGGCCACGTTGATGCCGCCGCTGAGGGTGGCGGCGAACTGTTCCCAGTCGGACGTGACGCGATCGTCGAGATGGATCCGGCCGGTGTAGGCGTCCGGCAGGTACGGGGTGCCCGCCGGGTCAGCTCCCAGCCACGTGCGCAGCCTGCTCATGTTCGACCGGCGCGTGGCGTCGGCCACCTGCAGGTCGTGCAGCATCCGCGTGGGCGTGGCGCCGGGGTTGTGCAGTAGCCAGGCGCAGTACTCCATGCACTGTCCGACCGCCCGCGTCGGCGGCGTGCCGGCAGTGCCGCGCAGCTCGACCGGGCCGAGGACGAACAGCACCGGGTGCGACGGGGAACTCAGCGTGGTGGTCATGGCGCGCTCCTCGGGGCGGTCCTGCCGGGGGAGGGGGTGAACGTTGGGGGGCAGGTCGTCGTCGCCCTTCCACCAGGGAGCGGGCTGCGTGTCGAGGCTGCCGGTGGTGGCGAAGAGTTCCACCAGCGCCCGGCGGGCCGGGGCCGTGACCAGCTGCGGGCTGAAGCGTCTCCCTCTGAGGACGGCCTCCTCGCGCTCGACGTGGACCGGTGCATACGGCAGATGAGGGGCCATGGCGGTGCCGGCGACGACGGAGACCCCGACTTCGCCGAGCGCCAGGGCATCACCCACCGCGTCGAGCTCTGCCGGGCTGAGGGGGTGTAGGAACACCACGACGGTGGGGATGAACGCCTCGGCCAGGTCGGCGTCGGCGCGCACCGACGCGAGCGTGCGCTGCCGCATGGCGAGCCGACGCTCCGAGCACGTCCTCGCCAGACGGTTCAGCCCAGCCTGGGTGCTGGGTTCGCTGCCGACGCGTGGGTCGTCCAGCGCGGTGACCCAGTCGTCGCGCCCGACCACCACCAGTTCGACCGGCGCCGAGGCCGGGGCGCACGACAGCGCGGTCACGACGGCGCTGATCGCGGCCGTACGTTCGGCGCCGGTGAACAGCAGGGCACGTTCGGCCTCCAGGTCCGCCTCCACCGGCTCGTCGCCGTCCCAGCCCAGCACGATCGTCGTGGGGCCCCCAGCGACCACCGCAGCGGGCGCTTCGGAGCGGTGGGCTAGCGCCGTCCAGAAGTGCGCGACCTGCTCCGGCAGCGGGACGAGCCGTCGACCCATGGCCCGGGCCAGCACCTGTGCCCTCCGCCTGCCGGCCACGCCGATGAGGACCGAGCCGGCCAGCGCGGCGCCGACGGGGGCGAGCATGCCGGGGTAGTCGTCGCTCGGGTGGTCCTCCTCGGCCGCTCCTGCCGCTGGGGTCTCCGTGGCGGTCTCCGCCGCCGGCCGGGGCTCCTGCTCCGCCCCGGGTGGGGTGACCGCCTCCACGGGCCGGCCCCATCCGAAGGCCTCGGCGACGGCGTCCTCGGCCGTTCCGACCGCCGCAGCCTCAGCCTCAGCCTCAGCCTCAGCCTCGGGCGGAGGGGGCGCAGGCGCAGGCGCGGGCGCAACAGGTGCGGCGTCCGCAGCGGGAACGCGCAGTTCCCACCCCACCTCGATCACGTCCGGGTCCTGGACGAGCTCGGAGTTCGCCCGGTGCAGTTCGGGCCACCGATGCGGGTCGCCGAGCTCTGCTCCGGCGATGTGCCACAGCGTGTCGCCCTCCTCGACGACCACGGTGACCTCGGGGGCGCCGTCGGGAGCTGTGGGTAGGGCGAGCACCTCGCCCGGCGCCAGCCGGGACACGTCGGAGAGGCCCTCGTTGAGCGCGACGATGTCACGCCACCGCTCACCGGAGCCCAACTCGCGCTCGGCGACCTCCCACAACTCGTCGCCCGGCTGCACCGTGTAGCTGCGCGAAGACGCATGGCCGACCGCGCTGGCAGCGGGCGGCGGGTCTGCCGCGGCGACCGCCGAGGCCGGCGCGGCGTGCGACTCGAGGGGCGGTGCGGCCACCGTGCCATCGGCAGAGGCGACGGTGGGGCTCGCCACCGCAGCCAGCACCAGAGCGCCGATGGCCGGCCGCAACCAACCGGTGCCCGGCAGCGCCAGCCGGATCCGTTGCCGGGACAGCACGGCCAGCAGCTCGAGGACCACGGTCAGCGCCACCACCAGCCATGCCGCCCACGCCAGCGCAGCCAGGATGGCCAGGATCAGCTGGGAGCCCGCGCCGGTGGTGAGCGCGGCGCCCCAGTCGGCCTCGAGGAGGTGGCCTGCGTCCGTGAAGCGCAGGAGGAACCACGGCACGCCGACGAGCAGCGCGCCCAGCGCGATGACCGCCGAGCCCGCCGAAGCCAAGCGCCTGCCGAGACCCATGCTCAGCCCGGGAGGTTGTCGGTGACGTAGGCGGTGATGACGGTGATGATGATGACGGCGATGCCTGCGGCCCCGGCGAGCAGGATCGCGTTCTCGGTGCTCTGGCTCAGGCCGCGCTCGTCGTGGCGGCGAGTGGGCGTCAGGGTGTCGATGATGTACTCGACGGTCTGCTGGATGGGTGACATGGGTTCCTCCTCAAGGGACACTCTTGTCTGGGACGGGCTCGAAAAGTGCGTTATCCACAGGTGGTGGTGGAATGTGGTGAAAGTTGTCCACAGGTGGTCTGATCGCTTGACATCAACTCCCCATCAGGGTCAGCAACGCGGGCGCGACGAGTGCCACGCCCAGGAGCAGCGCCGGGATCGTCATCCAGAGCGTCATCGCCTCGCTTGCCTCCTGCGCCCTGGCCTTCTGCTGGCTCAGGTGCGCGTCCCGGAGTTCGCGCACGCGGGCCCGGAGGGCGTCGGCGACACCGGCGCCCTGCTCCTCGAGCTGCATGACGTCACTGAAGTCGGCGAGCTCCGGCACGCCCCACTCAGCAGCGACCCGTCGCAACTCCGGCCAGGGCTGAACCTGCTCCATCCGCGCCCGCTCCAGCCCTGCGGTGATGCGGCGGAACAGGGGAGCATCGGAGATGGCCGCGGCGTTCGCCGTCGCCTGGGCCGCTGAGGAGTTCGCCAGCCGCTCGAGGACGACCAGGTCGAAGAACGTGTGGATGCCGTCGACGGCGGACCGCTTCTCCTCCTCCGCGCCCGAGCGGAGCCGCAGATCGGCCACGAAGTACCCGCACAGGGCGCCCGCCAGCGCCACTGCCAGCGGAGTCAGCCCCACGGGTCGGCCCATGAGGAACTGCAACGCGCCCCACATCGCCGGGAGGAAGAAGCCGGTCAGGGTCCAGACGAGCTTCTCGATGAAGAAGTCGCCGACGGTGCGGTCCTGCATGAGCAGGAGCTTCTGCTGCTTCGCCGTCAGCGGGAGGCGTAGTCGGCGTTGGAGGCGCTCGCCCAACCCGTCCAGCCCGGCGGCTGCGGCCTGCGCTGCGGTGGGCCGTCGATCGAGCAGGGCGAGGGCGTCGTCGAGGCGTACGGGGGCCGCCACGGAGCCCCGGAGCACCAGCAGGAGCCCGAATCCGGCCACCATGCCGCAGGCGATCGCCAACCCCATCATCACTGGAGGCTCCTGAGGAAACGCGGCGCCATCGGCGGCACCGTCTGCCGGCGCAGCACGACGAGGCAGCCCAGGTAGGCCGCCGCCAGGGTCACGGCCAGCAACTGTCCCAGAGGTGAGCGGTAGGGCGCGAAGAATGTGCCGTTGAACAGGAGCGCGGCACCGAGGACGGCCAACGTGATGTAGGTCACCTGCCGCACCACGGCCCGCGGTTTCGCCCGCTCCGCCGCCACCTCGCGCAGCGCCCTGAGCCGGTCCTGGCTGTTGTCCGAGAGCGCCGCCAGCGTTGCCCTTGCGCCTGCCCCGCCACGCCCGGCGGCGATCACCAGCGCCGCAACCACCGCATCGGCGTCCGCAGAGCAGAGCTCGTCTGCCAGCGCGAAGAGGGCGTCGCGCATGGTCCACCGCTGGTCCAGCCGGATGCACAGCCGCCCCACCGGCCCCGTCAGGACGGTTGGGACCTGGTGCCGGGTGGCGAAGATCGCGTCGCGGATGGACTTGCCGGAAGACAGCGAGGTGGCCAGCAGGCGCACCCACCGGTCGAGCGCCGCGATCACCTCGATCTCGCGGTTCGGAGGTGCCATCAACAGCAGCGGGATGATGATCGCGGTGCCCGGCACCAGCAGCAGCGCCGGAAGCCAGCCGGTGACGACCGTGACCAGCGCTCCTGCCGCGCCGGCTCCGCCGAACCAGGCGCGGCGACGCGGGGTCAGGGTTGTCCACCAGCGGAGCGCGCTTGTCCACAGGTCTGTGGATGACCCTGTGGACGGCGCCGGCACGGTCCTGCGGAGTCCGGCCACCACCAAGGTCAGCCCGAGCCCCACCGCGCAGCCCAGGGCGACGACGACCATCACGTCCACAGCGAGACTCCGTCGAACTCGGCGAGCTCCCGCGACATGCCCGCCTCAGGCTGGTACAGCTCACCCTCAGTGGCGCTCGCCGCCCGATAGACCACATGGGTGGCGGGGCGTCCCGCCTCCACGGCCCCGGTGAGCTGGCGCACCTCGGAGACGAACCGACGGCGGGTGCCGCCGCGCCAGGTGTCGTCGGTCAGCTGCACGTGGACGAGGAAGTCGATGTGGTGCGCGATCTGGTTCATGGCGTCCTCGATGCTGAGCACGCGGCCCTGTGCGACGCGTGCGGCCAGGCGGTCGATCGTGGACGCCGCCGAGTGCGAGTGGGTGGTGCTGAGCACGCCTGCGCCCGACTGGAGGGCCTCGAACATCGCGCCCGCCTCCGCGCCACGCACCTCGCCCACCACCAGCCGGGTCAGGTTCTGGCGCAGCGCCTCCGGGATGAGGTCTGCGACGGTGTAGTCGCCCACCCCCACGCCGCCGGAGGTCTCACCCATGCCGACGCGCGCCTGCAGCGCCAGCACGTTGCGACGGTTGCGCAGCAGGTGGGTGAGCAGTTCGTAGTCCGTCTCCAGCGTGCCGAAGCGCTCGTTGGGGTGAATGGCCGCGATGAGCGCCCGCAGCAACGTGGTCTTGCCCGCACCCTGGTCGCCTGAGATCACGATCGACTTGCGCGCCAGCACGGCCGACTGCAGCATCCGCGCCAAATGCGGGGGCAGCATCCCGCCCTCGGCGAGGTCTGCCAGCGTCACGTCGGTCAGCCTGTGCTGGCGGATCACGACGCTGGGCCGGTACGACAAGCCGAAGCCGATGGCGTGCAGCCGGAACCGGTTGCCGAGGGCGAGGGTCATCGTCGGGTGGAGGTCGTCGAACGGGCGTGGGGGAGAGGCCGTCTCGCCCAGGAACCGGATGGCGTCGACCAGTTCGTCGTCGGAGTCCGCGACGGCGGGGTGCGGCACCCGGCGACCGTCGCCGTACTGGACCATCACCGAGTCGCAGCCGTGGATCTCGATGTTCTCCGCCTCCGGCAGTTCGAAGAGCGGTTGCAGGCGGCCGTAGCCGAAGGCCGCGCTCTCCACGGCGTCGGCGTAGCGGGTCTCGAGTTCCATCGGCCACAGCGCCTCGCCCGAGTCGCCCAGCGCCTGTGCGTGGGCGTGCACCACGCGGCGGATGATCGAGCGGCCCTGCACCCGGCGGTCTGCCTCCGGCATGGGCTGCCCGCGGCTGGCCATCCACCCGGAGCCGGCGTCGGAGATGGCCTCGGCCGCCTCCCGCCTGAGCGTCACCACGAGTTGCCAGTCGACCTCCGACGGAGGTCCCGGCACGCGCGGCGGCGTCGCGGGCGACACGGCCGCGCGGGTGGGTCGGGCCGGCATGGACGGCACGCCGGTGGGTGTCGCGCCCAGCCGGCCGAGCGCGCCGGCCAGCGGAGGCAGGTCGTGGATGCTCATCGGGCGCCTCCCGTGACGAGGGCCGCGGCCTGCCGGGCCCTGGTGAGCCGCTCCGACAGCGACTTCGCGTCTGCCCGCATCCTCCCCATGAACGACCCCTCGAAGAACTTCCGCGGCTCACGTTCCCCGTCGCTCAGGACCTCGGCGGATCTGGGCTCCCACGGCACTTCCGCCCAGACGGGGGCCGCGAACTGGGCGGAGATCTCGGCAGCCGAGTAGGGACGCTCCGGGCCCACCACCACCAGTCCGACGGCGACCTGCTGCGGCAGCGCGGCCAACTGGTCACGCAGCGTCGGCAGGTGGATGCGGGCGCCGGCCAGCGAACGCAGCGAGGACCGCACCGTCAGGAGCACCACGTCTGCCGCGCTGAGCATCCCCAGCGGCAGGCCGGTCGTGGAGAGCCGGCCGGCGTCGATCAGGACGTCGACGCCCTGCGGGTCCAGCGCCTCGAAGGACTCGCCCAGTGCTGGCCACACGTGCTCGAACAGGCGGGCGGCGCCGGGCGAGGTGAAGCCGGGCAGGAAGCGGCGCTGCACGTCCGTGCCTTCGGCGAGCGGCAGAGTCTGACGCCATAGCTCAGGGGCCAAGGGGTGGCCCTCGCGGTGGAGGTGGGCCAGTGTCATGAGCCCCCGCCCGCCGTGGTCCATGCCCCGCAGGTATCCCGCCTGCACCGACTGCGCCGGCTCGCGGTCGCAGTCGGCCAGGAGCACGTGCCGCGGCCACGTGAGCGCCAGGCCGAGCGACGCCGTCGTCGCGCCCGGCGCCCCCGCCGCGGAGGTGAACACGATGACTGCCATCAGCCCTCCGTCGTCACCACGAGCGCCACCTGGTCTGCCGCGGAGAGCCGGGCGACTGCGTCGGCCTCGCCATCAGCCACCTGCACGTCGAGCGCGTAGCTGACGCCGTCGTCCAATAGCTGTGGCCGGGTGGCCAGCACCGCGTCGACGGCGGACTCTGCCCCATCCACGAGCCCCACCAGCCGCACGGTGGTGCCCGGTGGGAGGTCGGTGCTGGGCAGCTTGCCGAGCGTCAGGCGGAGGCCCACGAGGCTCTGGCCGCTGGGCAGCGGGTCGTCGCCGACGTGACGGGCCAGCGGGAAGGCCCCCTGCGGCAGGTCCATGCGGGCACGCTGCCCGACGAGCGACTGCAGGACGTCGGCACCCTCAGCCTCCACGCCGAGCGCGCCGGGCACCTCCATCACCATCAGGTCTTCGGCGGCGACGACCTCGCCGCGCAGGACGTCTGCGGCCATCACCACGACCGACTTCTGGTCGGCGTTCATGGTGTAGAGCAGCGCTGCCCCGATGCCCCCCATCGTCACGAGCAGCAGGCCCAGCGCGATGAGCTTCGGGCTGCGGCGGGCTCGGAGTTGGACCGCCTCAGGCCGCGGCGCTGCGGGCGGTGTCAGATCTGGCTTCGTCGGACGGTCGTGGTTGTGCATTGGCCCCCTCCTGCCGATCGGCAATCTAGGAGGCGAAGGGGTCATTCTTCCCGCTTTGTCCGGCTCCTGTGGATAACTACCGGCGCGTCGTTCGATCTGTCCACAATCGGCAGCGGTGAGTGTTCGGTGGGGATAGCCTTGGCTCGGTTTGATTTCCTGAGAATCTTCAGGAACTCTTGTCCCTGTCGGAATCGACGAAGATCATCGGGAGAACGCACGTGCACAAGTGGATCGCCTCGCTGGCAGCGCTCGCTGCCGTAGCGGCAGGCTCCATCGTCGCCACCTCGGCGGACGCCCTCCCCATCGCGCCCGAGCCGGTCATCCCCGTCACCGGCATCCCCACCCCGTGTGCCTCGACGTTCCCCTTCCCCGACGGCGCCACCGTCGACGAGATCAAGGTGCAGCTGGCCACCAACTTCGGCTTCAAGCTGGCCGGCTCGCAATGGACTGAGGCGCGCCGCCCGTCGATCAAGATCCTCTGGGAGACGCTCGACGCCATGGAGTGCACCGACTACCGCAAGAACCTGCAGAGCAAGGTCAGCGGCACCGTCGGCATCAACACCACCAGCATCCGCGGCTACGCCTGGGGCGACTGGAGCCTGACGAAGAGCGGCTACGTCTCGTTCGACTTCGCCAAGTTCCAAGGTGCCCTCGACTCCGGTGACGACGGCCGCCTCACCCGCCTCGTGGCGCACGAGCTTGCGCACGTCCTCAACTCGGACCGCTACTCGGAGCCGCAGTACTGGACCGACTTCAAGAAGCTGTACGCCCGGGAGGGCCGCTTCTCCGACTACGCGGGCAGCAAGGTCAGTGAGGTCTTCGCAGACGTCATCGGCTACTACGTCGGCCGCTGCGCGCTGGACAACCCGTACGACACCGGTGAGCACGACGCGTACTACGCCTACGCGAAGGACGTGATCTTCGGTGGCAAGGAGTTCGGCCCCGCGCCGGGCGAGGCCATGAACTGCACCGTGCCGGACGCCAACGCCGAGGCCCCCATGCCGGGCCCCGAGCAGGACGCCGCGTGGCTCGTCGGTTTGGGGGGCGAGTAACCTCGGCTCCATGCCTGAGGTCATCGCCTACGCCATCGACTCGCCCACCGGCCGGTACGAGAAGACCACCATCACCCGCCGGGAGCCCGGCCCCACCGAGGTGTACTTCGAGATCGCCTACGCGGGCATCTGCCACTCCGACATCCACACCGCCCGCGCAGAGTGGGGTGAGCCCATCTACCCGCTGGTCGCCGGCCATGAGATCGCTGGCGTGGTGACGAAGGTGGGCTCCGAGGTCACCAAGTTCAAGGTGGGCGACCGCGTCGGCGTCGGCTGCTTCGTCGATTCGTGCGGTGAATGCGAGATGTGCCAGGACGGCGAGGAGCAGTTCTGTACCGCCCCGAAGGGGCAGGGCACCGTGGGCACGTACAACGCGATCGGCCGCAACGGTGAACCCACCGCGGGCGGCTACTCACAGGGCATCACCGTCGAGCAGGACTACGTCATGAGCGTGCCAGACGAGATCTCGCTGGAGCACGCCGCGCCCCTCATGTGCGCCGGCATCACCACCTACAGCCCGCTGAAGCACTGGGGTGCCGGCCCGGGCAAACGCGTCGCCGTCATCGGCATGGGCGGGCTGGGCCATGTCGCCGTGCAGTTCGCCGCCAAGATGGGCGCAGACGTCACCGTCTTCGGCCGCACCCTCGCCAAGCGCGACGATGGGCTCGAGCTGGGTGCCACCGACTATGTCTCCACCGAAGACCGCGACGCCATGAAGCGGGTGCGCCGCAGCTTCGACATCGTGCTGTCGACCATCTCCGACGGCGTCGAGCTCGACACCCTGGTGGGCCTCACCAAGCCCCACGGGGTCGTGGTCAACCTCGGCCTCCCGTCTGACGGGACGGCCACCGTCAGCCTCGGCCGCCTCATCAACGGCAACCGCGCCGTCGCCGGCTCCAACATCGGCGGCATCCGCGAGACGCAGGAGATGCTCGACTTCTGCGCCGACTACGACGTGCGGCCCATCATCGAGGTCATCCCGGCGAACCAGATCAACGAGGCCTACGACAACGTCGTGGCCTCGAAGGTGCGCTACCGCTACGTGATCGACGCCTCGACGCTCGCCGACTGACCGGCGGCGCCCACGCGGTTCCTGAGGGGTGCCTGCGCCCACCCGGTTCCTGAGGGGCGCCAGCGACGAAGGAGCCAGCGCCCACGAAGGGCCGCGCCCCACGAAGGGCCTCGCCCACTCATTCCTGGTAGCGCCATGCTGGTGAGGATTCGCTTTGTTGGGGTGGGGGTTGGGGTGTTGGGCGTGGTGGTGCCTGGGTGGGTGCGGTGAGTCCGCGTGGGAGTCGGCGGCCGAGGTTGTGTCGGCGGGGTGGTCGGCGTTGGCTGCCGTCCCGGTTCCTGCCCGGTGGCTGGTGTTGGTGGAGGATCGCGCGGAGTTGGAAACGCCGGTGGAGTTTGGGTGTTCTGCCGGGGTCGATGTGTGTGGGTGGGGTGAACCACGGCAGTCCGGTGTCGGGATCGAGGTGCACGTGCCACTGCGACTCGGGTGACTGGTCCGGGTCTGGTTCCACCAGCCGGTGATGATGCGGGCACAGGAGGACGGCGTTGGCGAGGCAGGTGATGCCGCCTGCCCACCAGGGGACGATGTGGTGTGCTTCGCAGGCCCGGGGTGTGACGGTGCAGCCGGGGAACGCGCAGCCCCCGTCCCGCAGGATCAGCGCGGTCCGGATCGCGGCGGGGAACATCCGGTGGGCCCGGCCCACATCCAACGGTTTCGAATCGGACCCCAGCACGACGGGGATGATGTCGGCGTCACAGGCGAGCCGCCGCGCGTCCCCGGCGGAGAGCCCGTCGAGGTTCTCCGCGCCGACGATCCCGGCCTTGCCGAGTCCGGTGATGAGGGTGTGGTAGTCGAGGGTGATGTGCACCTGGGGCCGGTCCCCACCATGCGCGGGCAGGTTCCCGCCGGCGGCGGCGGTCTGGATCAGCAGCATGAACGCATCCGCCCGGCGCGTCTCC